>USJQ01000039.1 GCA_900554985.1 uncultured Collinsella sp.
CGCTCTCCCTTGGCGTGTGGACGGTCACGCTGCTGACCACCATCAAGTATGTGCTCATCTCGCTGCGCGCCGATAACCATGGTGAGGGCGGCATCTTTGCCCTGTACAGCCTGGTCAAGCGCTGCGGTAAGTGGCTTATCATCCCCGCCATGCTGGGTGGCGCCGCGCTGCTCGCCGACGGCATCCTGACGCCGGCCGTTACCGTTACCACGGCCATCGAGGGCCTGCGCACCATCCCGGCGGTCCATGCCGTGCTGGGCGATGACCAGGGTCGCGTCGTCGCCATTACGCTCGCCATCATCATCGCGCTCTTTTTGGTGCAGCTCATCTGTACGGCCAAGATCGGTCACGCCTTTGGCCCCATCATGACGCTGTGGTTCCTGTTCCTGGGCGGTACGGGTCTGTTTTTTGTATTCCAGCACCCCGCCGTGCTGCTGTGCCTCAACCCGCTGCGCGGCATCGCCTTTTTGCTGAGCCCCAACAACCACGCGGGCATCATGATTCTGGGCAGCTGCTTCCTCGCCACCACCGGTGCCGAGGCGCTCTACTCCGACATGGGCCACGTCGGCCGCGGCAACATCTACGCTACCTGGCCATTCGTTAAGTGCTGCCTGCTGCTGTCCTATATGGGTCAGGGCGCTTGGCTTATGAACAACGCTGCCAACCCCGAGCTCATGGGCATTGCCGACCTCAACCCGTTCTACCAGATGCTCGCCCCGGGCCTGCGCCCGTTTGCCGTAGGCCTTTCCACCGTCGCGGCCATCATTGCCTCGCAGGCGCTCATCACCGGCGCGTTTTCGCTGGTGTCCGAGGCCAGCCGCCTGGACCTTATGCCGCACATGCAGGTCTTCTACCCTGCCGAGACCAAGGGCCAGCTCTACATCCCCATGGTCAACAACGTCATGCTTGTCGGCTGCGTCATCGTGGTGCTGCTGTTCCAGAACTCGGCGCATATGGAAGCCGCCTACGGCCTTGCCATTACGCTGACTATGATGTGCACCACGCTGCTGCTCTTCTTCTACCTGCACGAGGAGCGCAAGCTCAAGGTTGCTCCGTGGATCTTCGCGGCCTTCTTCCTTTTGCTCGAAGGCTTCTTCTTCGTGAGCTCGCTCACCAAGTTCTTCCACGGCGGCTACTTCACCATCCTCCTGGCTGCACTCATCATGGGCATTATGGTGTGCTGGTACAACGGCACGGCGGTCGAGCAGCGCCAGTTTACGCTGCTGCCGCTGCGCAGCTACCTGCCGCAGCTCAAGCGCCTGCGCGACGACGATCGCTATGAGCGCATGAGCGACAACGTCGTGTACCTGACCAAGGACACCCATACCGACTACATCGACCGCGATATCGTCTATTCGATCTTGGACAAGCATCCCAAGCGCGCCCGCGCCTGGTGGTTTGTGAATGTCGAGACCATGGACGAACCGCACACCTTTGCCTATTCGGTCGAGACGTTCGGCACCGATTACGTGTTCCGCGTGCATCTGTACCTGGGCTACAAGATCAACCAGCGCGTCAATGCCTACCTGCGTCAGGTCGTTCAGGACCTGGCTGCAACCGGCGAGCTGCCGCCGCAGACGCATGACTACTCGGTCTACAAGGATCCGGGTAACATCGGCACGTTCAAGTTCGTCCTGATCCGTAAGCTTCTGGCGCCCGAAAGCGATGTGGAGCCGAGCGAGCGTACGGCCATCACGCTCAAGTACATCATCCGCCGCGCCGCCGGCACGCCTGCGCGTTGGTACGGCCTGGAGAACTCCAACGTGAGCTTTGAGTATGTGCCGCTGTTCACCAAGTTCAAGGCTGTGAACAAGATGCAGCGCCTGGCCCCTAACGAGCGCCCGTAGGCGCCGACAGGCTGCGTGGAGTTGGTTTCCGATGGACAAGATTGAGACCGAGGGGGCAAACATGGATGCAAAGATGCTTGATGGCCGCGAGGCGGTTGCCGAGATGGTGCGTGAGGCACGCGCCGATGCCGCCGAAGATCGGTTCTTTACGAATCGTGCCAACATGGACATGGCCGATCGCGTGATTTCGATCGTGGTGACGGTGCTTGTCGCGGCGTGCGTGT
This sequence comes from uncultured Collinsella sp., assembly GCA_900554985.1. GTDB lineage: Bacteria > Actinomycetota > Coriobacteriia > Coriobacteriales > Coriobacteriaceae > Collinsella. The sequence continues at coordinate 2,072 of USJQ01000039.1, forward strand.
GCGCACTGCTCGCGCACGTGCTGTTTGTCTAACGACCGCAGGCTGCAAAGGCTATACACTTGGAACCACCACAAGGAGGCAACCACCGCAAAGGTGCCAGTCCCCTTGGTGGTGGTTTTTGTTTTTGAGAGAGGGGCGGGGCGCTGATGGACGTCCGTGCGGACGGCGATATTGCCGAGAACTTTTGGTGGCGGCGTACAACGCTGACGCGTCGCAGCCCTCTGTATGACGCCTGCGTATCGGCGGGGCTGCTAGCTGCGGCGACGATTGTGGGCGCGCTGCTCGACCATCCGGGGCTCGCGCCGAGCATCATGATCGTCTATGTGTTCGCTGTGCAGCTGTGCGCCTTCTTTACCTGGAGCCGCCTGTACTGCCTGCTGAGCTCTGCCGCCGCCGTGGCGCTCTACAACTTCTTGTTTGTCGACCCGCGCTACGCGCTGTCGTTTATCGACCGCGCTTATCCCGGCATGTTCTTCATTATGTTTGCGGTCTCGCTCGTGTCGAGCTCGATTGCGCTGGCCCTGCGCCGCGCCTTGGCGCAGGCTGCCGCCAGCGACCGTCGCACGCAGATGGTGCTCGAGACCAACCGCATGCTGCAGCGGTGCGGCGATCAGCAACAGATTGTTCATGCTATGGCAACGCAGCTGGCGCGTCTTTCGGACTGTCCGGTCGTGTGGTATAGCGCCGATGCCGATAACGATGACCTGCTGCCGCGCACAACGTACACGGCCGTGGGCGATGCCGCGCCGGTGCACCAGCTGGCGCCGCAGATGCCGCCGCGGCTCTCGGCGTCCGCCTATGTGGGAACGCCGCTCGATGCCACCTATGGCGCTTCGGCGTTCTATGGCATATACCTGACTGTGCGCTCGGGTGACACCATGGTGCGCGCGGGCGATCCCGCCTCGGTGGTGGGGGTGCTCGCCATTGTCGCCGAGCCCGATGCGCTGACGCCCGAGGAGCGGACGCTTGCCGATGCCATCGCGAGCGAAGGCGAGCTGGCGCTCGATCGCGCCCGCGCCATGGAGGCCCGTGAGGAAGCGGCGGTGCTCGCTAAAAACGAGCAGCTGCGCGCCAACTTGTTGCGCTCCATCTCGCACGATTTGCGCACGCCGCTTACCAGCATTTCGGGTAATGCCGACGTGCTGCTCGACCAGGGCTCGACCGGCACGGCCGTGCTTGACGACCAGACACGCCGCGGTATGCTCCTATCCATTCGCTCGGACGCGCAATGGCTCAATGCTACCGTCGAGAATCTGCTCGCCATCACCAAGCTCGAGGGCGGCGGCATGTATCTGTCGACCACACTCGAGCTCATGGACGATATCGTCGAGGAGGCATTGCGCCACGTAAACCCGGCCGTGCGCGAGCACGACCTTAAGGTGGTGGCGTGCGATGAGCCGGCGCTCGTCAACGTCGACGCGCGTCTGATGGTGCAGCTGGTGGTCAATCTGGTGAACAACGCCATCACCTATACGCCTGCGGGTTCGCATATCGTAATCTCGATTGGCGTCCATGATGGATGTGTGGCGTGCTCGGTGGCCGATGACGGCCCGGGCATTGCGCCCGAGGACCGCGAGCGCATCTTTGAGTCGTTCTACACCGCCAACCATGGTCTGGCCGATAGCCAGCGCAGCGTGGGTCTGGGGCTTTCGCTTTGCCGCTCCATTGCGCTGGCACATGGCGGTAGCATAGGGGTTGCCGCGGCGGCCCCGCACGGCTCGGTCTTTACGATTGAGCTTCCCGCCGCCGACGTTTCGTTTGATAAGGAGTAGCGCTGTGCCGAACTCTGCCGTGAAACCGCTCATCTTGGTCGTTGAGGACGATCCCGCCGTCCGCAACCTTATCGTCGCCGCGCTCGAGGCGCACGGTTTGCGCCATATGGCTGTGGAGACCGCCCACGCCGCCATCGCCGCCGCTTCGTCGCAGGCGCCGAGCATTGTGCTGCTCGATCTGGGCCTGCCCGATATGGACGGCGTCAAGGTGGTGGAGTCGGTGCGCGCGTGGTCGGGCATGCCGATCATCGTGGTTTCGGCGCGCAGCGAGGACGCGGACAAGATCCGAGCGCTCGATGCCGGCGCCGATGACTACCTGACTAAGCCGTTTTCGGTCGAGGAGCTGCTCGCGCGCATTCGCACCACGCTCAGGCGCCTTTCGTATGCGCAGGCGGGCGGTGTTGTCTCCGAGGGCTCGTTCGATACCGGCGAGTTGCATATCGATTTTGATGCCGGCATCGCCACGATGGATGGCGAGGAACTGCATCTGACGCCGATCGAGTACAAGCTCTTGTGCCTGCTGGCACACAACGCCGACAAGGTGCTGACGCACCAGTTTATCTTGCACGAGATCTGGGGTACGGCGACCAAGAGCGACCTGGCGAGCCTGCGCGTCTTTATGGGCACGTTGCGTAAGAAGATCGAGTCCGACCCCGCGCATCCGCGTTACATCCAAACCCATGTAGGCATTGGCTACCGCCTAGTCACCCAAGGCTAGATCGCCAACCACCATCCCAATATGAGTTGCGGTGAAATACGGTCTAAATTTGCCTAATTCCAGGCAAAACAGTCCGTATTCCACCGCAACTTTGTTATCTGCCCTTAGGCTTGCTGGCGTAGAACTTCTTCTTTTTGGGCTTGCCGGCGGGGGAGGGTTTGCCGGCAAAGTTGGACTTGCCGTTGCCGGCCTGCGCGTGCGCGGGTACTGCCGCACGGGGCTTGCGGGCCTCGGGGTTGCGCAGCTCCTCGGTTCGCTCGGCAATTTCCTCGGCGCTAAAGCCGACCTCGGCCATGGCGTCCTCGATGGGCAGGCGGCGCACGATATAGCAATGGTGCACCTTCTGGTTGCGTGCGAAGTCCTCGGGGATGGTCTGCGCCGTTATGTCCTGTAGCACCACGCCCGCGCGTGCGAGCTTGCGTGTCTCGGGGCGGAAGCCTCGCAGGTTGCAGCTAAAGATGGCATGGCCGCCCTGTGCGAGCAGGCGCGATACGCCGGCCAACAGCTCAACATGGTCGCGCTGGACATCCCAGGTGCGGCGGCCCATCTTGGACGAGTTCGAGAACGTGGGCGGGTCGACAAAAATCAGGTCCCAGCGGTTGCGCGTCTGGCGCTGGTCGCGAATCCAGGCGAGCACGTCGTCGCGCACAAAGTGATGCTGCGGACCCACAAAGCCGTTCTGGCGCATGTTGCGCTCGGCCCAGTCCAGATAGGTGTTGGAGAGGTCGACCGTCACGGTCTCCTCGACGCCGCCATCGGCCGCGTAGCAGGTGGCGGTGCCGGTGTAGGCAAACAGGTTGAGGAAGCGACGCGCCTGCTTGGCGTGCTCGCGCACCAGGTTGCGGGTGACGCGGTGGTCCAAGAAAATGCCCACGTCCAGGTAGTCGTCAAAGTTGACGGCAAAGGTAAGGCCGCCCTCTTCGATGAGCGGGAGGCGACGGCGTGCGATATTGGCGCGCTCGCCCGATCCGCCCTTGCCGGCGCCCTGCTTGCCGTACTGCGAGCCGCCACGCGAACGCATGCGGGCCTTGGCGTGCACATGCTCGGCGGGAAGATCGAGGATACGCGGTGCGATGGCCAGAATGTCGAGCATACGGGCCTGGGCCAGTGCGGGGTCGATGGTCTTAGGCGCGGCGTATTCGGCGATGACGAGCCATCGGCCCGGCGTCTGCGGGCAACCCTCGTACAGGTCGATGGCGGCGGAGTAGTCGGGCAGGTCGGCATCGTAGACGCGGTAGCAGCTCACGCCCTCGCGCTTGGCCCACTTGCGACGCAGGCGAGCGTTCTTGCGCAGGCGGTTGGCGAACTGCTCGGACTCGGGGATGAGCACGGGCAGCGGCTTGCCGTCACCCAGGTCGAGCGTGGCGGCGGGTTCGGACATGGGGGTGTTGGCGGCTTCGTCTTCGGCATCTGCGGTCTTGTCCTCGGCATCCGTGCTGGTCGCAGCTTCAAATGCCGCGGCAGCGTGGTCAAGCGAGGGCCAAACCTCAATAGTCGCCTCTTCGTTGTTGGGCATGACGGCGATGGAGCGCGCGGGCTCGGCATGGAGCGCGCGGGCCATAAGGCCGTCGCGAGTGAGCGCGGCGACCGGTGCGGTAGCGAGCTCGGGCGCGCGGCGCAGCTCGCCGACCAGCGTCATGGCGTCGTGCATGAGCGAAAGCGGCGTCTCGGTGGTGTCTGCGACCACGGCAACGCCGGCGACAGCACCCGCATGGTCCAGCACGGTGGCGGGCTTAGCGGCGCAAAAATCGACAAAGCGCTTGTAGCCGGCGCACTTGACCATGCGCTCGGCGGTCTTGCGGGCGGCGGGGTCGATGTCCACGGCCACGATGCGCGCCTGACGCTCGCGCGCTGCCGCCTCGCGCTCGCGTGCCTCGGCGAGCAGCTGCTCCCACAGGGCGGCGTCGTGCAGCTGCCAGCCCTCAAAGCCCCAGTGCTCGCGGGCGGCGCCCGGAGCGCGGTCGGTTAGAATGTTCACGGCCTCCAGCAGCAGGCCGCCGCCGGCGCACGAGGCATCGATCAGCGTGGGAAGGGCTTCGTTCTCGTAATCGTCGGCCGTCAGCTCGCGCTCGCATAGTGCGGTCCAGCCGACCTGCGCCAGCACCAGGGCGGCGTAGTCGGGGCGCAACACGTGTGCGCCCTCGCCGGCACGAGTCGCAGCGGGCGGCAGGCGTTTGAACAGCGGGTCGCCCGAAAGGTCTAGGCTTATGCTCGCGCGGCGCTGGCGCAGCGAAAGCAGTAGGTGAACATCGGGGTCGGCGGCATCGACATCGGCGCGACGTCCCGTGGTCTCGGCCAGGCGGTCGCACAGCGCGTCTTTGGCACGCAGGGCCGAGAAGCGCGTGTTGCGCAGCTGCTCGGTCACGCCGCGGGCGGTAATGGCGATGGTGGCGCCGGGGCGGACGATGTTCTCCCAGGCGATGTCGTAAACGCTGTCGTACAACTCATCGGCATCCTGTGCCCCAAAGCGCCCGAGCACCACAAACACGCGGCTGGCCAGGCGCGACCACAGGCAGGCGCGGTAGCCTTCTTCGAGCTCGCCCTCAAATGTAGCGCGGCCCTTCAGGCGGCGGACATGCGAAAGCCCGAGGCGTTTAAGCTCATCGGCGAGTGCGGACTCAAAGCCCTCGGGGCAGCTTGCGTAAAATTCCATGGGTGACCTCTCTGGTTGCGTCGCTCCATTATATGATGGATGCTTCGTTTGCCCTTATCCTCGAAAGGAACCCATATGATTGATGCGTGTCCCGAACCCGCTGTGCTCTTTTTTGACGTGGACGGCACGCTGACGTCGTTCGATCCCGACGATATGACCGATAAGGACTTCAATGCAATCCATCCGTCGAAGGCCGTTGTCGATGCATTTGGTCGCCTGCGCAATGCGGGTCACCAGGCATTTATCTGCACGGGTCGCCCCTTGTGGCTGATTGCCGATGGCCTGCGCGCGCTGAACCCGGCGGGTATCGTTGCCATGGCGGGGGCCACGCTCGAGGTCGAGGGCCGCGTGGCACACGAGGACTGCATTGACGAGGACATTGTTGAGGAGCTCGCGCGTCGCATTACTGTGGCGGGCGGCGAGGCATTGTTCGAGACGAACGGTGCCACCTATTCACTTGAGCCAGTTGGTGTCGAACAGTCATTTCTGCTAGGCGCCGGCGTGGTGCATGGCACCGATCAGATGCGCATCGATGGCCGCTTGCGCGTAGGCAAGGTGTGCATTAACGCGTACGACCTGGCTCGCGTAGCCAACGATGACGGCTTTATCGATCGCGAGTTTGAGCTGTGCAACACCGGTGGTCAGAATCGCGAGCTGAGCCCCAAGGGGTCCTATCTTTCCCAAGAACTCCTCGAACCTTACCACCTTTCTTCCCATAAAAGAAAACATAATACTGTTGAAGATTCCTTAACCACCATCTCTTAACTTCACCATACCCATCAAAGTACCTT
>USJQ01000040.1 GCA_900554985.1 uncultured Collinsella sp.
GACTGTCGGCGTTAGAGATATCGATCTCGCCGATTACCTTAATGGTGTAGATCTCCGGCGTGGGGTTGGTGGAAATACCCAAATCCATGTATACGCTCCTTTACGTATCGAAAGTGCGGATAGTACTGGGCGCGGACTTGCGGGGCCCTAGGCGTTAGGCGCGCTCGGCACGAGCAAGCTCGGCAGCGACAAGCTTAACGGCCAGCACCAGCACGTCGAGCGCGGCCTCCAGGTCATCGACCGTGGGATAGCTCGGCGCGATGCGGATGTTGGTGTCGCGCGGATCCTTGCCATAAGGCCAGGTAGCACCAGCCGGCGTGAGCTTGACGCCCAGGTCGGCACAAAGCGCGGCGACCTTTTGGGCCGAGCCCTCGGGACCATCAAAGCTCACAAAGTAGCCGCCGCGGGGGTGCGTCCAAGTGGCGCAGCCCGTTTCGCCCAAACCCTCGGTGAGCTTGCGCTCGACGGCCTCAAAGCGCGGGCGCAAGAACTCAGCATGCTTTTTCATGTGCTCCTTGACCGCCTCGATGGTGGGAAGGAAACGCACGTGGCGCAGCTGGTTGAGCTTGGCGGCGCTGATGAGGGCGGCCTTCAGGCGCGTGGAGAACTCGGCGATGACCGCGGGGCTCGCACCGATGAAGCCGATGCCGGCGCCCGGGAAGGTGATCTTGGACGTCGAGGCAAAGGCCACCACGCGATCCTCGGTGCCCGCCGCGCGAGCGAGGTCGAAGATATTGGCGAGCTCGTCGGTCTCGTCGTACAGGTCGTGCACGCAGTAGGCGTTGTCCCAGAAGATGCGGAAATCGGGCGCGGCCGTGGGCATCTCGACCAGGCGACGCACGGTGTCCTCGCTAAAGGTGATGCCCGTGGGGTTGGAATACTTGGGCACGCACCAGATGCCCTTGATGGAGTCGTCGGCGGCAACCAGGCGCTCGACCTCGTCCATGTCGGGGCCGTTGTCGGTCATCGCGACGGGGACATTCTCGATACCCAGGTCGGCGGTGATGCCAAAGTGACGGTCGTAGCCGGGAACAGGGCACAGGAACTTGACTTTCTTGCCGTCGTGCGCGGCCTCGTAAGCCTCCCAAGGCTCGCTGCCGCACGAACCGCAGCGCCAAAACATGCCGGCGATATCGTGCTCGATCAGAAGGCTCGACGAACCCAGTACGAGCGTCTGCTCGGCAGGGCAACCCAGGAACTCCCCCGCCAGCTTGCGCGCCGAGGGAATGCCCTCAAAGCAGCCGTAGTTGGAGCAGTCGACGTTGCCGTCGTGCAGATCGGCGTCGGCATTGAGAATATCGAGCATGGGTCGAGAGATGTCCACCTGGGAGGGCGACGGCTTGCCGCGGGCCATGTCGAGCGCCAGGCCCTTGGCCTTGACCTCGGCGACCTCGGCTTTTAGTGCCTCGATGGCGGCATCGAGTTCGGTGGTTTCCATCTTCTGGTAGATCGTCTGCATGGGTGCGACCTTTCGCGAAGTGGGACGTTGCAGTTCGTCTAAGTATAGACCGCCACCGCCGCAACGGTATGAAGCCGTGATAGATTAAGTCCATCGCAATGAATTACGACATCGCCGCGCATGCCGGCGTGGAGCGCCCAAGGAGGCACTATGGAATACGGATCGTTCCAGGCCGAGGAATTCGGCGACCTGCAGCGCCTGGTCGACGGACTGTTTTACGACCGCCACGCCATCGACCGCCTGGATCTCATCGTGCAGGCCGAGATCTTGGACCTCGCGCCCGACCTCATGGAAATCGTGAACCTATTGCCGCCCGGCTACTACGACCGCCAATCGCTTTGCGACCAGCTCAACTCCGCCTTGGCCGCCCACGGCTGGGGCGCCGTCTACGGAACGGTGGAATAAACCTAGTCATTTAAGAACGTCCCCATTGACTAAAACGCCGCTTGTGATGGTGTCCACAGGCGGCGTTTTCAAACTTGTATATGCTTTTACTTGTCTTTGGGCGCGGGGTGTTTGCAGACCACGCTCATGTAGATCATACCGAGCACGGCAGCGGTGACCGAACCGGCAAGGATGGCGGCCTTGGCAGCCAGAACCTCAAACTGGGCCGTCGGGAAGGCAAGGCCGCTGATGAGGATCGACATGGTGAAGCCGATGCCGCCCAGAATGCCCACACCGGCAATCATGTGCCAGTTAACGTTATGCGGCAGCTCGCAGACCCTAAACTTAACCAGGGCAAACGTCATGCCAAAGATGCCGATCGGCTTGCCCAGCAGCATGCCAAAGTACACGCCGAGCGTCACCGGGTCGGTGAGCAGCGTGCTCATGTCCACGCCCACTAGGCGAACCTGTGCGTTCACGAACGCAAAGATCGGCAGAATCACAAAGTTGACCGGCGTGGAGATCAGACGCTCCATGCGGATGAGCGGCGGGGTCACGCGGTGCATGACGCGCTCGACCCTGGTGGTCGAGACGGTAAAGTCATGCTGGCCCAAGATGTGCGCCTCGTCGTCGTAGCGGTCATCGAGCAGCGGCAGGCACTCGCCCAACCAATCGGTGAGGCTATCGAGCTTGACGCCGCACTTGGCCGGAATGGTAAAGGCCAAGATGACGCCGGCGAGCGTGGCATGTACACCGCTCTTGAACATGCAGAACCACAACAGCAGGCCCAGTACCGAATACGGGGCGAGGCGGTAATGCTGCGTCTTGTTGAGCCACACGAGCGCGCAGGTCACCAGCGCGGCGGCGCCCAACCAAAACGGATTGGGGCTCTGACCGTAGAAGATGGCGATGGCGGCGATGGAGATGAGGTCATCGGCGATGGCGAGCGTCGAGAAGAACACGCGCACGCCGTTGGGCACGCGGTTGCCCAAAAGCGACAGCACGCCCAGCGCAAAGGCAATATCGGTTGCCATGGGGATGGCCCAACCGTTGCGGGCGCCGGCATGGTTAAAGATCAGGTAGATGCAGGCAGGAACGACGACGCCGCCCACGGCCGCCAGCATGGGAAGCATGGCCTGACGCGGATTCTTGAGCTCGCCGACCGTCATCTCGTACTTAAGCTCAATGCCCACCAACAAAAAGAAAATCGCCATGAGGAAGTCGTTGACGAAAAGCTCAACGGTGAGACCGGCCGCAAGGTTGCCCAGACCCACATACAGCGGGGTCTCCAAAAAGTGATGGATGGCCTCGTAGGCATCGGTATTGGCGCAAATGACGGCGGCGATGGCGGCGATGACCATAACCGCGGCGGAAATCGTGCCGTTCTCGGCGATGCGCTCCCAGATGTCGTGACGCTCAAAGCGCTTGCGCTCACGGACGTTGAACAGCTGCTCAGTTGCTGCCATGGGCGGCTCCTTTCACGGGAAAGCTCCCGTCTTAAAAAAGCACGGCCCGCCCAAGTGGCGGCGCCGCGCTCTAACGTATTACGCTTGCATCTAGCCTACCCTGCACGACAAGCACGCAGGCGTGGCCGAAAAGCGGAACCACAGGTTGAACATTATTTGCTCAACGGCACGGGCACGCCTGTCCAAGAGACGACGCGGCGCATGCACAAAAAACGACCGGAGCGCGGGGCGTCCGCAATCCGGTCGTGGCGTTCGGTCAACTCAACCTAGCAGGCGGCCATGATGGGAGCAGCGACCTGCTTCTTACGGGAGAGGACGCCCGGCATCCAGACGCCGTCGTGCTCGTCGGCAATGCCCAGGCCCTTTTGAGCAGCCTCGGTCTCGCCCTCGAGCAGGACCTGCGAGCCCTCCTCCATGATGTCGGTGATGCACAGGACAATGCCGTCGGCATCCTTCTCGGCGGCGTAGGCGCGCATGGCCTCGCGGATCTCGTCAATCATGCCAAGCGCACGGCTCTTATCGACGGTCTCGTACTGGCCGATGAGCAGCTTCTTGCCGGCAGGCTCGAACATCTTGATGTCGTTGCCGACCATCTCGGCAGCGGTGAAGGAGCCGGACGGACGGGTAAGGAAGACCTCCATGCCAAACTTGACCGGGTCGACGCCCACTTGCTCGCCGAGCTTGGCGGCGACGGCGCGGTCGACATCGGTGGTGGTGGGGCTCTTGAGCATGAGCGTGTCGGTCATCATGGCCGAGAGCAGCAGCTTGGCCTGGACGTCGGAAAGCTCAACGCCGAGCACGTCGGCGAGCTTGGTGACGATGGTGCAGCTGGAGCCCCAGGGCAGGCAGATGTAGCGCAGCGGGCCGGCGGTCTCGAAGTCGCCGATGCGGTGATGGTCGACAACGCCAAAGACCGTAGCGTCCTTAAGGCCGGCGACGGACTGGGCGGACTCGTTGTGGTCGGTGAGGACGACGAGCTGACCGGCCTCGACGGACTCGATCACGCGGGGCTCGGCAATGCCGGCGTCGGCGAGCAGCTTGGCGGACTCGGCCGGAAGCTGGCCCAGGGCGCAGGCCTCGTAGGTGTTGCCGGCATACTCAACCTGGTTGAGCAGCTGGGACAGGACGACGGCGCTCATGATGGCGTCATTATCGGGGTTCTGGTGACCAAAGACAAGAACGTTTGCCATGGATATCCTCCACTTGATATGTGTACTTGGACGTAGCTATGGTAGCACGCCGATGCCGAGCCTTCGCAGACGGAAGGGCCACGGCATATTTTGTGGCAGGTATGGGGGCCAAGGCTGTCCCTTTCGCACCATGTTGGTGCAAAGTAACCTGACCCCCTTGCACCAGCTATTTACCGACGGCGCGCAGGGCTACGTAAGCAGCGCCGATGATGCCGGCGTCGTTGCCGAGCGAAGCGACCTTAATGGGCGTCTCGCGCGAGGCAGAGAGCGCGTACTGCTTAAAGTGTTCGCGAACCTTGTCGAGGTAAACATCGGCCGAGGCGGAGGCGCCGCCGCCGATGAGGAACATCTCGGGGTCGACCACGTTGGCGATAAGCGCCAGAGCGCGACCGAGGTAGTCGGCCATGGTATCGGCCGCGGCCAGCGCGAGCTTGTCACCCTCGCGGCAGGCCTGGAACACATCCTTGGAATCGGAGGGACCAGTGAGCTCGATGGGCTCGACGCCCGCCTTCTTGCACTCGGCCAGGTAGTTGCTCACCACGCCGGTGGCGCTAGAATACTGCTCCAGGTGGCCATGGCCGCCGCAGCCGCAGGTGCGCTCCTCAGCCGGGTTCAGGCACATGTGGCCAATCTCGCCGCCGGCACCCACAACGCCCGACACCACGTCGCCGTTAACGATAACGCCGCCGCCCACGCCGGTACCGATGGTGACCATCACGACGTTCTGCACGCCCTTGGCAGAGCCGAGCCAGGCCTCGCCCATGGCAGCGGCGTTGGCATCGTTTTCGTACTTAACGACCGCGTCGGGGCAGTGCTCCTGAATGGCGATCTTAAGCTCGGGCAGGTTAATGGCAATGTTGGCCTTGACCTTGGCGTCGCCCGAAGCCGGGATAGGGCACGGAACGGCCAGGCCAATGCCCGCCACAAAGGCGCGCGGAATCTGAGCCTTGGCGACCACCTGGTCGATAGCCTCGGTCACCGCGGCAAAGCCAGCAGCGTCAACGATGGGAGGCGTGGGCACGCTGGCCTTGGCAAGCAGATTGCCGTCCTCATCGAACAGGCCCTCCTTAACCGAAGTGCCGCCGACGTCGATGCCGATGTAGTACTGCTTAGGTTCCATGGGAGCCCACCTTTCTCGTTTAAACATTGCCTGTATGGTACCGCTCCCAAGGCAAAAACCTACCAAAAAGGGACAGGTTTGTTTTGGCAGGTTTTATCTGGGAAAACGCGCGGCACCAGCCAACAGGTCGCGTAAGCCTTCGCCAAAAACAAAAAGCGCCGAGAGGCGGAGGCTCCCGGCGCCCGTGAAAGGGACTGTATTGTCTGTTGGACTGCACGGTCCGTCGCGGCGATAACGCCGGCTAGGCCTTCAGTGCCTGCCGCCGCTTGTGGACCTCGATGAGCTCCGTCGCCATGACGCGCATGGTCTCGGTGCCTGCCATCTGGTCCTCGGCATGCAGCAGAATCAGCGGGGCCTCGCCGTTACGCTCGCCGTTGGCCTCCTTCTTCAGAAGCCCCATGTGAACATCGTGGCCACCGTTATAGGCCTCGTCGCCCTGCTTGATAAGCTCCTCGGCGGCGTCAAAATCGCCCTCCTTGGCCTTTTGCACGGCATTGATGTACATGCTCTTGGCGGTACCGACGTAGCTGATGATCTCGAAGCAGGTCATCTGCAGTTCGTTCATATCCTCCATGCGGAGCACCTAGCCCATCACGCTGACGCAGTGGTCGATGATGCCGGCAGCGTTCATGCGGCCGTAGTCGACCATGTTGATGACCTCGACCGGAAAACGACCGGCGGCCTCCTTCTCAAAATCGCCCTTGGTGTAGCCGATCTGCGGACCAAGCAGCAACATGTCGCACTCGTCCAGGTGATCGTGGGCCTCGTTCATGGGACGAGCCTCGACCTCAATATCCAGACCACGGTTTGCAACCTCGGCCTGCATCTTCTGGACCAGCAGGCTCGTGGACATGCCGGCATTGCAGCAGAGCATGATCTTCTTCATGGTTTCCTCCTTATAACTGCGCGGCGCGCAGACGACAACTGGTTGTATTCCTTGCGGCTATTGTGCCCGCTCCCCTGTATCTTTACGCAAGGGAGAGAGCCGCGGGCACCGGCACCGCGTACCGGCGCCCGCAAAGGTGAAAGGGACGAACGTTAGGCGTTCTACTCGGCGAGAGCCTCCTGCTTGGCGATTGCCTTCTCGGAAATCTTCATAAAGGGCAGGTAGACGGCCATGCCAATGACAATCTCGAGAGCCTGCCACACGCCGGCGCGCCAGTCAAAGCCCGTAGCGAGCAGGGCATTGATGACGGGAGGCATGGTCCAGGGCACCTGGGCGATGCAGGGGCTGATGATGCCTGCGCAGGTAAGGCCATAGGTGATGCCGATGAACAGATCGGGAAGAAGGACGAACGGGATCATGAGCGGCAGGTTGTACACGATGGGGTAACCGTAGATAACCGGCTCGTTGATGTTGAACAGACCAGGCAGGATAGCCATCTTGGAAACGGTCTCGGAAGCCTTGTTCTTGGAGAACAGGAGCGTGTCGAGCAGAAGCATGAGGGTGCAGCCCGAGCCGCCGATGAGGGCGAAGCTGTTAACGATCTGCATGTTCATGTAGTGATCGGGCTGGATGGTGCCACCGGCGGCAAAGGTAGCCATGTTGTCGACGATGAGCATGGTCAGGATCGGCTCGACGGTAGCGCCAGAGATGGTGGACTGGTGAATACCGACGCAGAACAGCAGGTTAGCAAGGGTGTAGATGAGGATAACAGCCCACGGACCGGCGTTCATGATGCTCTTGAGCGGGTTGGAGATGCACGTGGAGATGATGGTGCACAGATCGGTGCCGGCGCACACGGCGAGCAGGGCTGCGGCAAGAGCGAAGATCGCGAGGTTGAGCAGCATCGGGATCATGACGTTGAAGGAGTTGGAGACCGCGGGAGGCACGCCCTCGCCCAGCTTAACCTTGAGCTTCTCGACGCCAGAAATCTTGATGAAGAGCGAGACGGAAAGCAGGGCGATGATAATAGCCGAGAACAGACCGTTGGTGCCGGTGTTGGCAGTCGAAAGGGCGCCCGTGACCTCGGCGGAGGTGATCTTGTCGGTGAGCAGCGGGCTCGTGGCGGCAAGCGAGGCGGTGATCTGCTGCGGCATCATGATGACGAAAGCATAGATAGCGACGACCACGCAAGCGAGCGGGTTATCGAAACGCTTGTTCTTAGCGAGGCTGTAGCCAATCAATCCGGCCAAGATAATGGCAGAGACGTTGAGGGTGCCCAGCGTAATTGCCGAACCCCACGTCTGAAGGTTGGCAAGGCCCGCCGCATCGAGCGGGAACAGAGGGAACACGACGTTGTTAATAAGAACCGCGATACCCGCAAGGATATAGAGCGGCGTGATGGTCGCGAAGGCGTCACGCAGGGAACGCAGGTGAACCTGGTTTCCCACCTTCGCAGAGACCTCGGCAAACTTGTCGAGGAAGCTCTTTCCGTTGTC
>USJQ01000041.1 GCA_900554985.1 uncultured Collinsella sp.
AGCATATCCATGGAAGGTATGCTATAATAAATTTCACTCTCCTAACAATATTTTGCAGACAGGTGATTGGTTTGGTTGAGATTTTCCTGATTGCCGTGAGCCTGGCGCTGGACGCCTTCGCGGTGTCCGTGTCCAGCGGCATCTCCGTCCCCGGCTTCGGTCCCCGGCAGGCCGTTAAGATGGGTCTGTGGTTCGGCACGTTTCAGTTTCTTATGCCCCTTCTGGGCTGGCTGCTGGGCAGCAGCGTCAGCCAGTACATCGAGGCGGTGGACCACTGGGTAGCCTTCGGCCTGCTGGCCGTCATCGGCGGCAAGATGGCGTGGGAGTCCCTGCGCCGGGGCTGCGGGGAGGAGGGTGAGGCGCCCCCCGACCTGTCCGCCCGGCGGCTGTGCGTGCTGGCCATTGCCACCAGCATCGACGCCCTGGCCGTTGGGGTGTCTATGGCCTTTATGAGCGTCCATATTCTGGCCTCTGCGGCGGTCATCGGCGTGGTGGCCTTTGCCCTGTCGGTGACCGGCGGCCTGGTGGGCCGCCGCCTGGGCTGCCTGTTCCAGCGGCGGGCCGAGCTGACGGGGGGACTGGTGCTCATTGCCATCGGTGTGAAGATCCTCATCGAGCACCTGTCGGGGGGCTGAGCATGGGCATCTGGGAGCAGTTGGGCCTGGACATGGCCCGCCACCGGATGGTGGCCCTGGTGGGGGCGGTCTGCCACCGGCCGGAGCGGGTGTGCGCCCTGCTGGGCGCGGGGGCGGAGCACGTGCTCACCCCCGAGGACGTGGCCCTTCTGCTGGCCAACCCCCAGGGGGGGCGGCAGGGGGGGGGGGGGGGCGTGGGCGTCAGCCGCCATCCGCTCCATTGCAGCCCAACGGCGACGGAACTTTGCCGTGCTGGCGCGCAGGGCACTCTCGGCGTCGATCCCCTCTTTGCGCGCGACGTTGACCAAGGCAAAGAGCAGGTCGCCAAACTCCATCTCGCGCTCGGGCGAGCCGGGCTCCTCGGCCTCAAACTCGGCACGCTCCTCGGCTACCTCGTCCCACACGTCCTGGACCGTCTCCCACTCAAAGCCCACGGCAGCCGCCTTGCGCGATACCTTCTGAGCCTGCATCAGCGCCGGCAGATGCGTGGGCACACCGTCGAGCAGGCCCTCGGGCGCAGCCTCGCCCGCCGCCACGGCCTTGTCCTTGGCAGCCTTCTCGGCAAGCTTGACCTCGTCCCAAATCTTGAGCACCTCGTCGGAGCTGTCGGCATCTACATCGCCAAACACGTGCGGATGACGGCGGATGAGCTTGGCATCGATATCACGCGCCACGTCGGCCAGCGTAAACTCGCCGGCGTCAGCAGCAATCTGCGCATGCAGCACGACCTGCATGAGCACGTCACCCAGCTCCTCGCGCAGGTGAACCGCGTCGTCCGCCTCGATGCAGTCGAGCGCCTCGTAGGCCTCCTCGATCATGTTCTTGCCAATGCTGCGGTGCGTCTGCTCGCGGTCCCACGGGCAGCCGTCGGGCTGACGCAAGCGCCAGACGGTCTGCACCAGATGCTGCAGCTCGGCCGACGCGTCGACCAGCGTGGACAGGTCACGCGAACCCTCGGCATTTTGCTGAGCCATGTGCTGCGCCATGGTTATTCCTCCTCCAGGATCACATGGCGGAACGCGCCGTCCTCGTAGATGCCGTAGCTGTGCGTGCCGTCCTTGGGAATGCTCACACTACCGGGGTTGAAGAGCCACAGGCCCGGGTGCGCGGCGCTTTCCTCGTTGACCTTGATGTGCGTATGACCGTAGACGAGCGCGGAGCCCTCGGGCAACGCGGGCGCGTGGTCGACGCTGTTGTGCATGCCGGCGCCAAAGACATGGCCGTGCGTCAGGAACAGCTCGCGGCCGGTCTCGTCGAACAGCGTGGCGTAGTCGGCCATGACGGGGAAGTCGAGCACCATCTGGTCGACCTCGGCGTCGCAGTTGCCGCGCACCGCGATGATACGGTCGGCCAGGGCGTTGAGCAGCGGGATCACGTGCTTGGGGGCGTAATCGCGCGGCAGGTCGTTGCGCGGACCGTGGTAGAGCAGGTCGCCCAGCAGCACGATGCGGTCGGGCTGCTGGGATTCGATGGCGGCAACCAGGCGCTCGGCCCAGTATGCCGAGCCGTGGATGTCGGAGGCGATGAGGTATTTCATGGTGGTCCTTTCGGTGAGGTTGATGGGGTGGGTGTGGCGCGTCGCCGACCGTGTCACTCAAATTGCAGAGCCGCGGCTTGCGCCGCCTGCATCACGCGCTGGAGCGGCACATTGTGCTCACGGGCAAGGCGAGCGCAGTCCTCGTACTCGGGCGCTGCACGCTCGCTGCCATCGGGCAGGGTTGCCACCTTTACGGCCACCTCGCCCCAAGGCGTTGTCACCTGCTCGAATCGGCGCGGCAGGCAAACGCGTTCCATCACCTGGCGACGAACGGCGTTGGTCGTGGTCTCCAAAAAGATAATCGTCTGTAGGCGCTCGATATCCTCGTGCGAGCAGATCACCTGCAACTGCCATCCGGGGCGACCCTTTTTGCAGTAGAGGGGTAGCCAGTGCACCTCGCGGGCGCCGGCCTCGCGCAGGCGGTCGGCGGCATAGGCGAGTACCTCGGGCGACGCATCGTCGATGTCGCACTCCAGCTTGACGATGGTCTCGGGCGCATCGGTCTCGCGGGACAGCGGAGATGTGCTATCGCATTGCATACGGTCCGGATCCTTTCCGCGCGGGCTCGTTTTGTTCATCCAAACGCTAGCACATCGGACGTGGCACAAGCGTGACTTTCGTCCGTCGCCGCCCTCGCCCCCATCCAAACGTGTACGTCAGCCTCCAAACATGTCATTATTTGTCGGTTTTGGAGGCTGACGCACACGTTTTGAGAGCAAGCGAGGCCGCACCGCGCGCCGCGCAGCCTTTCCAATCGATTTCGACCCCCGGCGTGCCCGGCGTGTTGAGAGCTGCGCCATTACAATGGAGCGGATTCGCTTGACGCAAAGGAGCCGCCATGTCTGCTTGCCCGCTGATCGATTGCCATACCCACACCTCGTTCTCGGACGGTCATGCCTCGTTTGAGGACAACGTTCGCGCCGCTGCTGCGGCCAGCTGCCGCGTCATGGTCTCGACCGACCATCTCACCCTGCCCGCCAGCATGGATGCCAACTGCGAAGTGCAGGTTACTGAGGGCGACCTGCCGGCACATCGTCTGGCTTTTGAGGATGCTCGCAAGCTTGCCGCGCAGATTGCGCCGGAGCTCGAACTTATCTATGGCTTTGAATCCGATTGGTACGAGGGCTGCGAGCCTTTGGTTGAGCGCTGGTCCCAGGGCGCCGTCGTGCGCCTGGGCAGTGTGCATTGGATTGGTAACCCAGGCGATATTGCGGCAGGTGCTGCGGGCACGGCGGGAACGGAGGACGTCGCTCGTCCCGATACGCCCGATTCGCGCTGCGGCTGGATCGACGATGACACCAACCTGCACGTTTGGGAAAACCTGGGGGTATGCGGCGTGTGGGAGCGCTATGTCGATGACTGGTGCCGCGCCTGCGAGAGCCCGCTCAACTTTGATGTGATGGCTCACCCCGACCTGGTCATGCGCTTTTCGAAGGAAGGCTTTGCGCCCGATTTTGACCCCGCACCGTTTTGGCAGCAGATGGCAGAGTGCGCGCACGATACGGGCCGCCGCGTTGAGGTCTCGACGGCCGCACCGCGCAAGGGCTTGGGCGACTACTACCCCGCAACCGGTCTTTTGCGCTGCTTTGCCCATGCCGAAGTGCCGATCACCTTTGGCTCGGACGCGCACCGCGCCTGCGATATCTGCTGGAACATCCGCGAGGCCCAGGCGCACGCCTACGACTGCGGTTATCGAACCTTCGACATCCCCCACCTCACCGGAGAATGGGAGTCCACACCCCTCGCCTAGCCATCCCTTCATAAGTTGCGGTGAAATAGGGATTGTTTTGCTTGATGAAGCGCTTAAACAGTCCCTATTTCACCGCAACTTCCATGACCCCGTTACACCAACAAAGACTGTCCCAAACGACTAGTGGCGGCGGGCGTTGAGTTCTCCGGCCAGCTCGTCGAGGGTGATGCCGTAGCGCTCGAGCGTCACGAGCAGATGGTAGACCAGGTCGCCGGCCTCATAGCGAATGTGGTCGTGGTCGTTATCCTTGCAGGCCATGATGACCTCGCTCGCCTCCTCGGCAAGCTTCTTGAGCAGCTCATCCTCAACGTCGGTCAGCAGACGCGCAGTATAGCTCTCCTGTGGCGACGCGTCACGACGGCCATGAATCACCTCGGCCAGCCCCGTCAGCGTCTCTCCGATATTTCCATCCTGAACATTTGCGGTGCGCACACCCATGGTTCAATCCTTTCTGGTTGGCCAAGCGCCTGGTCGAGCGCCCGCCCTACGCGAGTTTCTTAAAGAAGCAAGTACGGTTGCCGGTATGGCAAGCCGGACCCGGAGAATCGACCTTGGCCAGTAGCGTATCGCTATCGCAGTCGGCCCAGAGCTCCTTGACCTCCTGCATGTTGCCGCTCGTCGCGCCCTTGTTCCAGAGCTCCTGGCGGCTGCGGCTCCAAAACCACGTGGTGCCGGTCTTGAGCGTCAGCCCCACCGACTCCTCGTTCATCCAAGCAACCATAAGCACCTCGCCGGTGTCATATTGCTGAACCACACAAGGAATCAACCCACGGGCGTCGTATTTCAGCTCGGTAGCATTTACCACCTCAGTCATCATTCCTCCCAAGTAATTACCGTGAACATCGCAGGTCGGCGAGGCTTGCCCAGGTGCCGCAGGTTGCCGCGAAAGAGGAGCGACGCGTACTTCGATACGCGAGCGACGGCTTGAACGGCAAGATGGGGTGCTTGCGACCCGCGCAGCGTCGAGCAGTTACGCGGTTTGGAAAACCGCGTAACGATCTAGTCGCGCGTCAGCTTACGGTGGATACGATGCGGCTGGGCCGCGTCCTCGCCCAGGCGCTCGATGCGATTGGCCTGATAGGCCTCGAAGTTGCCCTCGAACCAATACCAGTTGCCCGGATTCTCGTCGGTGCCCTCCCACGCCAGAATGTGTGTGGCGACGCGGTCCAGGAACATACGGTCGTGGCTAATGACCACCGAGCAGCCCGGGAACTCGAGCAGCGCCGCTTCGAGCGAGGTCAGCGTCTCGACGTCGAGGTCGTTCGTGGGCTCGTCGAGGAGCAGCAGGTTGCCGCCCGGCTTGAGCGTACGCGCCAAGTGCAGACGGTTGCGCTCGCCACCGGAGAGTACGCCAGCGCGCTTCTGCTGGTCCTGGCCCTTAAAGCCAAAGCTCGCCACATAAGCGCGGCTCGGAACCTCGGTCTCGCCGACCATCATGTGGTCCAGGCCATCCGAGACGACCTCCCACAGGTTCTTGTCGGGGTCGATGCCGGAACGGTTCTGGTCGACGTAAGAAATCTTGACGGTCTCGCCCACCTCGAGCTCGCCCGAAGTCAGCGGCTCCAGGCCCACAATCGTCTTGAACAGCGTGGTCTTACCGCAGTTCGGGTTGCCCGCCAGGGCAATTTTGATCTGCTTCTCCATTGATGCTTGCTCCTTTTGGTTTGATTTCTCTAACTTATCACTAACAAAAATCAGGGCCTATGAAGGCCGGGTTCGCTCCATCCGCAACAGGACACTTACTCGACCTCGATCATTTCGGTGTCGGCCTTTCGCAGGCGCAGCGCATAGCCACGGACGGTGACCTCCATGGGATCGCCCAGAGGGGCTAGCTTGCGGACGAATACCTCGGTGCCGCGGGTGATGCCCATGTCCATGATGCGGCGCTTGACCGGGCCTTCGCCATGCAGGCGTGCCACGGTGCAGGTCTCGCCGACCTTCACGTCCTTCAGAGTTTTCATGCAAATTTCCTCCTCTACTTGTCTTTATTCAGAGACCATTCCAGTGTCGGAGCAGGTCCCAAACAGCGTGCTGCGCTGTTCAGCCGATCATAATGCGATTTGCCATCGTCCTGTCGAGTGCCAGGCGGCTTTCCTTGACCTGTACGATCAGGTTACCTGCGATCTCGTTGACCACGGTCACTTCGCTGTCCACCACAAAACCAAGCTCTGCCAGATGCAGGCGGACTTCATCTTTGCCGGTGATCTTCTTAATGGTGACGGTCTCGCCCGCCTTCGCCATTGTCAGAGGCATCATAACATTCCACTCCCTTTTTCATACTGTTTGTGGGCTGCTGATACACCGGAGCGGTTAGTCAGTCGGAACTATCAGCATAGATAGTTTACGCTTACTAACCTTTGTTGTCAACAATTTTTTCATCATTAAAAGTTAGTTTATATGAACAAACAGTTTTTCTGCCCAAATATCCCAGTTTTTTTATCACAATCAACAACAACTAACTCAAATTCCTGAGTAAAAGTTAGCCATTGTTTACATTTTACCGTCATTTTTTCTATCCTTGAAATGACACAGCCGCCCGATGCAGTAGTCAAGGCTGCAACGGACGGCCGCGTGTCAAAAGGAGGATTTCTTCCCGCCGGAGCGTGGTTTGTTCCGACGGGTGCCAGGATAAAAAGAGAGTATTGGTAGAGAATGACTTGTCAAGCCGCCACAGCAAGGCGGAAAATGGGGGTACCCTCATGGAACAGGCGCAGATACACTCTGGTGCACTTGTTCAACTGGGCAAAATGACGTGCGGCGGCATCGGGGTCGCCGTAAGCCTTCCAGCAGCCGCAGCAGGTGAAGTTGCGGCCCTGATTTTCGATAAAGCCCACCACATCGGTGAGCGGATAGCCAAGAAACACGCCGATCTCATGGGGAAAATCGGCTTCGCAGCACAGCCGCCGGGACAGCTGCCGCAGCATACCGTCACAATCGGAAGCATCTTCCGGCAGGGCATAGCCCTCGCGTTGCAGGAACTCCTGCACCGCCTCATCGGCCAACACCTGACGCAGGCGGCTCTCGCGGTAAACATAAATGAGATACCGGTGGGTTTGAGCACAGCCCTTGAGGACCCGAACCTTCAGCCCCTTCTCCCCCAGCTGGTCATTCCAGCGGCGCACCCGGGCAGCCAGGTCGGCACAGTCCCGGGTCTCATAGCGGAACAGCCCGGCAGGCTTCAGCCCTGCCAGCACCGGCGCGCACTGTTCGATCATCACGGTCTCAAAATTACGCTCCATGGCTGCTTTTCCTCCGCTTTTATCCATTTGAGGAACAGCGTTCCCCGCCGCGCCGCATTCTATGCAGGTGCAGCAGTTAGATATTTCTAACCTCACACTCTAAAAGAATGCGGCACAGACCATTTGTCTGCTGACCGCTTTGTGGTTAGTTATTTCTAACGTAGCATTATCGTACCACAGCTCTGGGGTGGTGTCAAGGGGTTTTGACAAGTTTTCTGCATCAAACTTTTTGCGCGTGTTGCGGCGTGTCGAAATTCATGGTATAGTAAAATCGCCACCTCGGCTAAGGTGACGTTTTTTCAATTGAAAACTTCACATTGAAAGAGGCCAACCGCTTGTTGCAGTGCCTTTTTCTTTTGCAGAATAGTCATTTTTTAACGATTTGTCAAGAAGGAGCGCTTTCTATGACTTTCACACCTTTTGAAACCGCCCGGCTTCGCCTGCGCCCGCAGGAAGCTCGGGATGCCGGGTTTGCACTCTGCATCTGGGGTGACCCCATCACCGGAAAATATTTGTCCGACCCGGTACTGGACGATATCGATGACCTGAACGAATATATGGAATTGCTCCGCAGCCTGAGCGACAGCACCGACTGCTATTATGTCATTGCAGAGGACAAAGTCACCCACCAGCCCATTGGTACCTGCTGTGCTGTGGTCAAGGATGGCGGCAGCTGCTGGGATATCGGTTACTGCATCCACCCTACCTGCTGGCGCAAGGGTTATGCCAAAGAAATGGTAAACGCTCTGGTGCAGTTCGGTGCACAGAACGGTATAAAAACCGTTCTGGCCGATGTTGCCGCCGAAAATGCCGGTTCCTGCGGCGTGATGCGT
>USJQ01000042.1 GCA_900554985.1 uncultured Collinsella sp.
TCTTCTCCACGATCACATACATGTTGGTGACCGCGCCCACCGCGGGCTGGTCTTTAATGCCATAGTGGTCGAGACAGGTACCGCAGGTGAGAATCTCGACACCCTGCTCCGCCAAGCCCTTCAGGTCATCGAGCACCGGCGAGCCCTCGACGGTGAGCTTGGCACCGCCGTTGTAGAAAAGCATAGTCGCGGGCAGCTCCTCCTGCTGCGTCACGGCAAAGACAAACGCCTTCATGAGCTTGTGGCCCAGCTCGTCGTCGCCACGGCCCATGCAATCGGTATAGACGGAAATGACAAGTTTGCCCTTGCCGGCGCTGGCGTCGCAGAAAGCAGCGCCGTCCTGCTCGGGGTCCGCAACGGCCACGGCACCGGCGGTCGCGACGGTCACGTGCCACTCAGCGTCAGAAACCTTCTCGACTGAGGCCGTGCAGCCCTTCTCCTGCGCCATCTTGGAGATGTTCTTGACGGCGGTCTCGTTGTCGACCGAGGTCACGACTGTGCCCTCGCCATCGAGCTGCTTCAGGGCTCTGAGCGTCTTGACGACGGGCAGCGGGCAGGCATCGCCCATGGCATTGACTTCAATTTTGGTAGACATAGTTTTTCCTTTCAAAAGGGACCGCCCAGAACAGTAGGCGGTCGCATAAACGGTTTTCCTTAATGCACAACGCGAACGGCAGGACCGCCTGGTACCGGCTCGTACACGCGCCCGACGACGGCGGCGATACGTCCTTCGGCATGTAGACGGCTCGCAAGCTCATCCACATCGGCAGCAGGTGCCGCGATAAGCAGGCCACCAGACGTCTGCGGGTCGTACAGCGCGTCGAGCATGCCCGGCTCAAGGTCCTCGTCGGCCGTCACGCGCGGGCCAAAGAAGTCCTGGTTGCGGTAGGAGCCCGCGGGGATAATGCCCAAACGCGCCATGTCGAGCACCTGGTCAAAGAGTGGCACCGCCCCCGACGCAAGCTCAACTTGCACGCCCGAGCCCTCGGCCATCTCGCATGCGTGCCCGATCAGACCAAAGCCCGTAATGTCGGTGCAGCCGTGAAGCTCAAGTCCCTCGGCCAGACGAATCGGAGCCTCGTTGAGGGTGCGCATCGAGTCAAACATGGCTGCGGCCTCGTCCTGCTCGATGAGCTCGCCCTTAATGGCCGTGGTGATGATGCCCGAGCCAACCGCCTTGGTCAGCAGTAACGCATCGCCCACGCGCGCGCCGCTGTTGGCGAGCATGCGGTCGAGCGCGACAAACCCGCTCACGGACAGGCCGTACTTGGGCTCGTCGTCGTTGATGGTGTGACCGCCCGCGATGGAGCAACCCGCCTCGACGCACTTGTCGGCGCCGCCCGCCAGAATCTGACCGGCAGCCTCAACGCCCAGACAGCTCGGGATGCACAGCAAGTTCATGGCATGGCTCGGCCGCCCGCCCATGGCGTAGATGTCCGACAGTGAGTTTGCCGCGGCGATCTGGCCAAATAGAAACGGGTCGTCGACCATCGGTGGGAAGAAGTCGATGGACTGCACGAGCCCAAGGTTCTCCCCTACGCGGAAGACGCTCGCATCGTCGGAGGTATCGAACCCCACGAGCAAGTTGTCGTTATGCACATTGGGTAAATCGCCCAGGACCTGGGCGAGGGCTCCGGGGGCCAACTTAGCGGCTCAACCGCTCGCGGCCGTCATAGACGTGAGCTTAATCTGATCGTCAGCCATCGATACCTCCTCTCATCGGTCAATCATTTTCTCCCAGTATACGCATGAATGCGAGCCTGCGGCGGATGCATTAATTGAGCGCCTGTGCGCGAATCGCCGCGCCAATCGCTCCGGCAAAGCGAGCCTGGGGCGAGGTGGTCACCGGCGACCCCAGTAGCTCGCCCAACCGCTCCACCACGAATGCGTTCTCGCACAGGCCTCCCGTCAGGTAGTACGGAGCACCCGCCGCCTGCCCAGCCATGGTCGCCACGCGCGAGACCACGCTGTCGATCACGCCACGCGCAATATTCTCGCGCGGCTCACCGCGACCGATCAGGCTGATGACCTCGCTTTCGGCAAACACCGTGCACATGCTGCTGATCTTGGTGGGCTCGCCGATGCGAGCGAGGTCCGCCATCTGCAGCTGGGAAATGCCTAGGCGGTCGGCCATGATCTCCAAAAAGCGCCCCGTGCCGGCGGCGCACTTGTCGTTCATGGCAAACTTGGCCACGCGGCCACCCTTAAGTTGGATGACCTTGGTGTCCTGACCGCCCACGTCGATCACGGTGCCGTGGTCGCCAAACAGGCGCACGGCGCCGGTGCCGTGGCAGGTAATCTCGGTCACGACCTTGTGCGCATAGGGCACGGCGACACGGCCGTAGCCAGTCGCGATCACGCGCACGTCGTCGGCAGCCACGTCATAGCCAGCCGCGGCAAGCTCGCCGCGCAGGCGCTCGGCCGCATCAACCGAGGAGAACCCGGTTGGCTGCACGCACGTCCATGCCACCGAACCTTCCCCATCGACCACAGCGGCCTTAGCCGCCGTAGACCCGATATCGATCCCGATCCCTACCATGGCCCTCTCCCAATCTAAACATCAAAGGTAGCGGCGCGTTCAGGCGCCTTAGCTCTAGGTTTCTCAGGTGCCGGAGATTGCCCCGAAAGAGGAGCGCAGCGTACTTTGGGTACGCAAGCGACGGTTTGAGGGGCAAGATCCGGTGCCTGAGAAAGCTGGAGGGTTTCGATGAAGGCGGCGATGCGAGTCTCGATCTGACCCATGTCGCCGTTGCTGTAATCGGTCTCGATCTTCATATACGGAATGCCCGCACCCTCGACTGCCTCCTGCATGCGCGCACTCTCCACGTTAAAGGTGTGGCACGCCTGGAGCACGCTCTCCACTACGCCATCGACGTGATACTTCTCGCACATGGCCAGCGTGTTTTCCATACGACCGTCGTTTGGCGTCATGACCGAGCAGTTGATGTCCAGGTAGCGGTCGGCGATGGCGCGCAGGATGTCGGGCGCGTCCGGGTCGATCATCATGGCCGCCGTGCGCTCGCCCGAGCAGTCGTCCATGCACACGACCACACCGCCGTTGGACTCGATGGTGCGACCGATCTTGTTGATCACGCCGCCCACCGGGCAGCCGGTGATCAGAATGCGCTTGGCATCCGCCGCAACCGGGCGCTCGCCCGCGTCGTAGGCCTCGCGCAGCTTGACAACCTTTTGCTCCAGCTGCTGCGTATAGGCCTCGATATCAAAGCTAAACGTACCGGCGAACATAGTGCTCATCAGGTCGACGCCGCTCATGGCCGCCGGCTGGTTGGCCTGCAGAGCAAACATGTCGAGCTGGGCCGCACGCAAGCGGTTGCGACGACGGACGGCAGCGCGCAGGTCATCGTCGGTAATCGTGATTCCGTAGAAACCCTCGAGCTCCTCCTTGAGCAGACGGCACTCCTCGTACCAGCCTTCACGCTCATAGGCGCGATCGCGACCCTGCGGAAGATGCAGAATGTGCGTGCGCTTGAGCTCGTTGAGTAGCTCGTACATCTTCTTCTTGCCGTCGCAGGTGGTCTCACCGATGATCATGTCGCTAAAGTACGTAAACGGGCACTTTTGCGAATAGGCAAAACCATACGTAGACTTGATGAGCGGGCACAGGTTTGCCGGCAGCACCTTCTCGGCCTCGGGAATCACCTCGTCGGACGTGCCGCACAGCGCCACGCTCGCAGCGCCCGCGGCATCGATAATCTCGAGCGGCGTATAGCTGCACAAAAAGCCGACCAGGCGATTACCCGCCTGCTTATAATCCTTGACGCGAATAAACGCCGCCTTGCGTTGCTCGTTGAACTCCTCAAACGTGGACGGCAACGGCTGCTCAATATTTTCCGACATATAACTCCTTAACAAACCTTTTAACCAACCAAGGAAACGGCTTTCCCAGGTGCCCGAGGTTGCCGTGAAAGAGGAGCGCCGCGTACTTTGGTATGCAAGCGATGGTTTGAACGGCAAGATCGGGTGCTTGGGGAAGCCGCTGGACCGGATAGCCCTAAATGGTTTCCAAGAAAGCCTCAATCCTGGTTTGCAGTTGGCCTGCATCCTCGCCGGCGTAGTCGGTCGTGATGTGCATAAACGGGATGCCGGCCTCTTCGGCGGCCTTCTCCACGGCAAACGACTCCATCTCGTAGAGCGCGCAGAACTGCAAGGCCACGTCGACGATGCCGTCGGCATGCAGGTCCTTGGCCATCTGGACAATGTCCTTCATACGCTGGTCGTTGGGCGTAAAGACGGCGCAGTTGATCTTAAAGTAGCGCTCGACGATGGCGTCGAGCATCTCATCAACCGTCTCACCGGACTCGTCGACCAGGTCCTTGTAGTAGCGCGAGCCCGTGCAGGACTCCTCGCCCACCACGACGCCGCCGGCCTTCTCGATGAGGTTGAACAGCTTCCAGTTGGGCACGGCCATGGGCGTACCGGTGTACAGGATGCGCTTGGTGCCCTTGGGCGCCACACCCTCGCCGGCCTCAACGCGCTGCTCGCACTCAGCCGCCATTTCGTTGATGGCGCCGGTCAGGCGCGGCGTGTCATCCATAAAGGCGGCCTGGACGGTCAGCAGGCTATCGAGACCGCTGATGGGCGCCGGATCGGCAGCGCGGGTCGCAGCCAGACGCTGCAGGGCGCGACGCTTCTCATTGACGGCGTGGATGGCAGCCTTCAAACGCTCGGACGTAATCGTGACGCCGCACTCTTCCTCGATCTTGGCGGCGAGTTTCTTGACCTCGGCCTTCCAGGTCACGAGCGTCGACTCGTCGTGCACGTTGGGAATATCCATGACGTACATGTTCTTTTGCGTTGCAAAGAACTCGTAGGCCTTCTTCTTGCCATCGCAGGTGTTCTCGCCTACCACCAGGTCACTCGACTCAATGTAGGGGCAGACCTCGCCCAGCTTAAAGCCGGCAAAGCTCTTGATAAGCGGACAGGTGTTGCGCGGCAGGTGCTCCTCGACCTTATCGGTTGCCCAATCGGCACCCGAGCACAGGCCCACGGGGATACCGTCACAGGCGAGCACAATCTCCTCGGGCACGTAGACGCAGAAGCTGCCAACAATCTTGGTGGCCTCGCCGGCCTCCTTCTTGTCGAGCATCTCCTTAATACGACCGCTGTGGATGTTGGTGGCGACAAAATCCAGGTAGGACGTGGACTTGGGGCGATTGTTCTGCGTCAGGAACATGTCGCCGTACATCTGGCCCACGGCGCCCAGCAGCATGTCGTGGTCGGCAAGATTCATGCCGAGGCTCTCCCACATCGGATGGAAATCGAATTCTTCAGCCATGACGGTTCCCCTCTCGAACCAAAAATGAATAGCTACGGTATTTCTGCACGGTGGGTGGCGAAAACCCAGCCGTGCTCAAACCTGGAATTTTGGGGAACCCGCTTTGCGGTCGATTATTTAGTTGTGCGTCGCCTCTCCCGGAGCCGTGAACATACCTGCTCATATGCGGCTCCGAGCCATATACAGGGCGCGCGCGGCAACGCGACGCGAATATGTCATCTGCAGCACCGGCGCACCCTCCTTTTCTCGTCGAAGGTAACTATATCAACGGTTGTCGTCCAGACGAACACCGCCGACATGCGTACGACAGCGTCGTGTGCCGTCGTTTAATAAATAATTATCTGTGTTGATAAGAGCTTGTCATCCATCATTCGGCGAACGGCAAGACAAAGCCGCCGAGGCTTATATCCCCGACGGCATTACCCGGCGCTATCGACAAACCAAATGGATCTTACTCGCATCGAAGTGCATGCGTAGCGTCTCGCCTGCTTGCGGCAGCTCGTCGACAGGCACGCCCACCTTGTTGACCTTCCACTGCAGACGTGTGGGCGCATCGGCGCGCGGCACGTCCAGCAGCACCAGGCGCTCAAAACGCGAATCGCTCACGCGGGCCACATGCAGGTCATAGCTGTTGCGACCACGCTCGACACGGTTGTCAACATGGAAGTAGCTTGCCCGAATGCCCAGGTACGCCACATTATCGGGGACCGCGCGACCCACGTTAAAGGTCATGCCCCAGTCGAGGGCCTCCACTTCTTCGTCGCCGACCTTGCGCGCCCGGCTTGTGTTCTTGCAGCCCGTCAGGCGCAACGCCGCCAGCGTCCGCGGACGGCGGACCACGTCCTCGACGGAGCCGATCTCCTCCAAATGTCCGTTATGCATCACGCAAATGCGCTTGCACAGGCGGCATGCCTCGTCAATATCGTGGCTCACGTAGAGGACGGTGCGGTTGCACACATCGAACAGGTCGAGCATGTTCTGCTCGAGCGCGCTCTTAAGATAGGAATCGAGCGCGCTCATGGGCTCGTCGAACATAAAGATGCCCGGATGCGCCGCCACCATGCGCGCAAGCGCCACACGTTGCTGCTGGCCACCCGAGAGTCGCGCGGGGTAGCGGTCGGCAAAATCGGCCAGACCGAAAATGCCCAGATAGCGCTCGGCAAGCTTTTTGCGCGCCGCGGCGTCGCCCGCGTCCTTTACGCCGGCACATACGTTATCGGCCACCGTCATGTTGGGAAACAGCTGATAGTTTTGGAACAGCAGGGCGCATTTTCGCTCCTGGGGCGACAGGTTGATGCCCGCCGCCGAGTCAAAAAAGGTCACGCCGTTAACGACGATCTTGCCCTCGTCGGGCGTCTCCACACCGGCAATGCAGCGCAGCGTGCAGCTCTTGCCGCAGCCCGAGGCACCAAGCAGCGCCACACGCTCCTCGCCGGCCTCAAGCTGCATATCGAGCATAAACTCCGGATAGCGCTTTTTAATATCCAGAACGAGTGACATGACCTATCGACCTCCCTGCATAGCGGGCTCATCGCGCATGAGCTCAGCCAATGCCTCGCGATCGATACGCAGCGCATCGCCGCCGACTGGGTCGAGCGAATCGGTCTGGCCGCCCAGCGGCTTGGCCTGTTTGCGTTCCGCACGGGAAAGGCCCCGCTCGCGATACTTTTGCGAATGCGCGGTGTACATGTTGATGAACAGAATGACCAGAAAACTGAACACAATTACGACGATGACCCAAAAGAGCGCCACCGACGTGTTGCCGCCCATCCACTCAAAGTAAATCGCAATCGGAATGGTCTGCGTAATGCCGGCATAGTTGCCCGCAAAGAACAGGGTGCAGCCAAACTCGCCCATCGCGCGGGCAAAGGCGAGCACCGTGCCGGCGGCAATCGAGGGCCAGCCGAGCGGCATCATAAGCTTGGTAAAGATGCGACGCTCGGACCAGCCCAGTGTGCGCGCCGCATCGAGCATCTGCGTGTCGAGGCTCTCGAAGGCTCCGAGCGCCGTACGGTAGACCAGGGGGAACGACACCACCACGGCAGAGATCACCGCCGCGGGCCAGGTAAAGACGATCGAGACGCCGCGAGCAATAAGCCACCGACCGACCCCGGTCGAGCGGCCAAACAGCATGAGGAGCAGAAAGCCGCAGACCGTGGGCGGCAGCACCATGGGAATGGTAAAGACCGAGTCGAGCAGGCCCTTGATGCGACTCGAGGTACCCATGGTCTTCCACGCGGCAAACAGGCCCAGCGCAAAGGAGATCAGCAGGGCAAGGCCGCTCGTTTTTATGGACACCCAAAACGGTCGGTAGTCGATGTCGCCCAAAAAGGAGGCCAGAGAGGTCACGGGCCCCTGCTCATCCCGCAGCACGACAGACGATGCCTCTACCATTTGAGCGCTATCAAGCCAACGCGCGCCGCCCTTGGCATCACCCGAGGCTGATGCAATCACCACATAGCGGTCCCCATCCGCAACGCGCTCGTCAAAGCCATAGGTATACCCGCCAGCTTCAAACGTTGTTTCCGCCGTGACATACCAAGGAAGATCCACGTGCCCTAGCTGCGCACCTCCCATGCAGTTTGCACTGTCAAGCTCACAGACGAGGGCCTTGAGACCCGATACGCATTCGTTGTCCTGCGGATCCAATCCATACCTCTCGACCGCCTT
>USJQ01000043.1 GCA_900554985.1 uncultured Collinsella sp.
CGAGGTTCCCGGACCATGACCACCTGGCCTCGTACCGCGGCATAGCCCCAAGGGTGAGGAGCTTCGGCACGTCGATCAGGGCGCCCGCACAGCGTCGGCCGGTCCGCCGTTCGGCAGAACGGCGGAAGTCCCTAGCCGCCCAGATATGCCTTGCGAACGTTATCGTCGTGGAGCAGCTCTTGGCCGCTGCCGGTCATGGTGATCTTGCCGGTCTCGAGCACATAGCCGCGTGTGGCGATGGAAAGCGCCATCTGTGCGTTTTGCTCGACCAGGAGCACCGTGGTCCCGGCCTTATGCAGGTCCTCGACGATCTGGAAGATCTGCTCAATCAGAATCGGTGCCAAGCCCATAGAGGGCTCATCGAGCATGAGCAGCTTAGGGTTACTCATAAGAGCGCGGCCCATAACGAGCATCTGCTGCTCGCCGCCCGAAAGGGTACCGGCGACCTGGCGACGGCGTTCCTTCAGGCGCGGGAACTGCTCGTAGACGCGCTCAAGGCCCGGAGCCACCGTTGACTTGGGCTGCGTATAGGCGCCCATTTCCAGGTTCTCCTCGACCGTCATCTGCAAAAAGGCGCGACGACCCTCGGGAACCTGAGCCAGACCCTTACCAACCAGCTTGTCGGCGGGCGTATGGGTAATGTCCTCGCCCATAAACTTGATGGAGCCGGTCTTAGAGCGTAGCAGGCCCGAGACGGTCTTGAGCGTCGTGGACTTACCGGCACTGTTCGCGCCGATCAGAGCCACGATCTCGCCCTCGTTAACGTTAAAGGAGATGTCCTTGATGGCGTGGATGGCGCCGTACCAGACGTTGATGTTGTAGACGGAAAGCATCGGCTCTGCCATTTAGTTCTCCCCCTTATCCTGCTTACCCAGATACGCCTCGATAACGGCGTCGTTGTTCTGGATTTCCTCTGCCGTGCCCTTGGCGATGACCTTACCAAAGTTGAGCACGCAGATGCCCTCGCAGATGTTCATAACGAGCGACATATCATGCTCGATAAGCATGATGGCGATGCCGAAGGTGTCGCGGATCTTAACGATGTTCGCCATGAGCTCCGCGGTCTCGGACGGGTTCATGCCGGCGGCAGGCTCGTCGAGCAACAGCAGCTTGGGGTTGGTGGCAAGCGCGCGGACGATCTCCAGACGACGCTGAGCGCCGTAAGGCAGCGAGCCGGCCTGTTCATTTGCCAGGTGCTCCATGTCAAAAATGGACAGCAGCTCCATGGCACGCTCGTGGGCGGCCTTCTCGTGCTTCCAATACGTCGGCAGGCGCAGCACGCCCTCAAAGCCGGAGTAGCGCTCCTGATTGTGCAGACCGACCTTGACGTTATCCTCCACCGTCATGGTGTTGAACAGGCGAATGTTCTGGAATGTACGGGCAATACCCATGCGGTTGACCTGATAGACCGACTTGCCCGAGGTGTCCTCACCATCGAGCAGGATAGTACCGTGCGTGGGCTGGTACACCTTGGTCAGCAGGTTGAAGACGGTGGTCTTACCGGCACCGTTGGGACCGATCAGACCGGCGATCTCGGTCTTACCGATGGTCAGGCTAAAGTCGTCGACCGCCTTGAGGCCGCCAAATTCAATGCCCAAGTGGATGCACTCGAGCGCCGGGCGCTGGCCCAGGTCGCGGTCGGGAACGATGGCGCCAGAAGGATACGGGACCATCTTGCCCTTGTTGAACTCAAACTTACTGGGCATCGGCTGCCACCTCCTTCTTGGAAGCAAAGCGGTCCTTAATGCGTGCGAAGAACGACTTGAGCTGCGGGTTGTTGGTAAAGATCATGACCAGGATCAGCACGATGGCGTAGATGAGCATGCGGTAGTCCGAGAACTGACGGAGCAGCTCGGGAAGCACCGTGAGCAACGCCGCCGCGATGACGGAGCCGCGCATATTGCCCAGACCGCCAAGGACCACGAACACCAGGATGAGGATGGACGTGGTGAAGTCGAACTTGGTGGCGGAGAGCTGCGAGAAGTTACCGCCGAAGAGAGCTCCGGCAGCACCGGCAAGGGCAGCGGAAACCACGAAGGCGATCATGCGGTACTCGGTGACGGAGATGCCTACGGACTCGGCTGCAATCTTGTTATCGCGCACGGCCATAATGGCACGGCCGGTACGGCTGCGAACCAGGTTGAGTACGATCACGAGTGCGACCATGACCAGGATGGCACCGGCGAGGAAGGTCGAGTACGTCGACACGCCCGAGGCGCCCTGGGCGCCCTTGATGATGGCGGTGCCGTCCTCGAGCAGGTGCAGGTCGTCGATCGTGGAGTTGCCCGTGATGTTAAAGATCACGTGCAGACCGCGGGAGTCGACGCCCACAATGAGGCAGGTGACGATCTCTTTGATGATCTCGCCAAAAGCCAGGGTCACGATGGCCAGATAGTCGCCGCTCAGACGCAGGACCGGGATACCGATCAAGAAGCCCAAGATGGCAGCGGCGATAGCGCCGACCACGATGCTGATGATCAGGCGCATCGGATCGGACGGGACGGCGCTCTCCAGCGCGACCGCGGTGACGATGCCCGTGTAGGCACCGACGCTCATAAAGCCCGCGTGGCCCAGCGACAAGTCGCCCGCGATGCCGACGACGAGGTTGAGGGAGATGGCCATGACGATGTAGGCCGTAATGGGAACCAGCTGACCGGCGATCATGCGCGGGATCATGTGGTTAGACTGCATAAAGAACACGATGGCAAATGCCACGATGCACATGGCGTACGTAACAAAGTCGTGACGCGTCTGCTTGTCTTTAAGAAACTTCATAACGCTCACCTACACCTTCTCGGGGACGTACTTGCCCAAGAGGCCGGCAGGCTTGACGAGCAGGACGATGATCAAAACACCAAAGACGATGGAGTTGGCAAGGCTCGTGGAAATGTAAGCCTGCGCCATCGCCTCGATGATGCCGATGAGAATGCCGCCGACAAAGGCACCGGGGATGGAGCCGATGCCGCCGAAAACGGCAGCGTCGAAGGCCTTGATGCCAGGCATGGCGCCCGTGGTGGGCTGCAGGACCGGCGAGTAGGAGCACAGGAGCACACCGGCGATGGCGGCAAGGGCGGAGCCGATGGCAAACGTCATCGAAATAGTGCGGTTGACGTTGATGCCCATGAGCTGAGCGGCGGCCTTGTCCTCGGACACGGCGCGCATGGCTTTGCCCATCTTGGTCTTACCTGTAAAGAACATCAGGCCGGCCATGATAACCAGGCAGGCGACGATGGTGACGAGCGAGACTGCGCTTACATTGAACTTGGCCAAGAACTCCGGCACCTGGAAGGTGACGAGCGAAGTGAAGTTCTTGGGCGTGGCGCCCCACAGAAGCTGCGCGGCATTCTGCAGGAAGTAGGACACGCCGATGGCCGTGATCAGAACGGCCAGCGGGCCCGCCTGACGCAGCGGCTTGTATGCCAGACCCTCGATGAGAACACCGAGAACGGTACAGACCACACAAGAGAGAATTACAGATGCCCAGCCCGGGAGGCCGAGATACGACGTGGCGCAGAACGAGACATAGGCACCGACCATGATGACGTCGCCGTGAGCGAAGTTCAGCATCTTGGCGATACCGTAGACCATGGTGTAGCCCAACGCGATGATGGCGTAGACGCTGCCCATGGACAGGCCGTTGACCAGGTATTGGATAAAGACCGTCATGTTCCACATCCCCCTTTCGAATAGGTTTCCAGTTGATGTATGAAACAGGGACGTTACATCGTCCCTAGATACCAAGCAAGCAGGGAAGGCCAAAACCTCCCCTGCTTGGGATCAAAACCGCTCTATGTAAGGCGGCCTATTAGGCCTGTACGTACTTGCCGTCGGTGATGACGTACGCCGTGGGCTCCTTCTGGACCTGGCCCTTATCGTTCCAGGTGAGCTTGCCGGTCAGACCGTCAACGGTAATCTTGAGCATAGCCTTGGGCAGCTTCTCGGCGACCTCGGTCGGGTCGGCGTCGACACCAAGACCGGCCTCCTTGAGGGCCTCGGCCACCGCGTGCACGCCGTCGTAGGCGTCAGCGGCAAACTGGTCGGGGGTATCGCCGTACTTATCCTTGTAAGCGTTGACGAAGTCGGCGTTCTTCTCGTCGTCGGCGGAGAACGGGGTCATGAGCAGCAGACCCTCGGCAAGAGAGGTGTCGAAGCCCTCAACGCCCAGGATGCCGTCCATGCCGTCGCAGCCCATCATCTTGACGTCGTAGCCCATGTCCATGGCGTTCTTGAGCAGGACGGACGCCGGCGTGTAGTAGATCGGCGCAAAGATCATGGTGGCGCCGGCCTGCTTGGCCTTGGTCAGCTGGTTGGTAAAGCTCGTGGCGGAGTCGTCCTTAAAGGTCTCCTCGTCAACAACCTCGAGCTTGGACTCAGCGGCCTGGGCCTTAAAGGAATCCGCGATGCCCGAAGAATAGGCGTCGCCGGAGTTATAGAACAGCACGAACTTCTCGTCCGCATACTTCTGCGCCAGGAACTTGGCAGCGTTGACACCCTGGTTGGGGTCGGTGAAGCAAACCTGGAAGACGCAATCCTTGCCGTCGGTGACGTCCTCGGAGGACGCGGACGGGGTGATCATGAATGTCTTGGGGTCGTTACCGCACTCGGCGGCAACGGCAACCGACGCACCCGTGGTGGTCGGACCGACGAGGGCCTGCATGCCCCAGTCGAGCAGGGTGTTGAAGGCGTTGACGGCCTTCTCGCCATCGGCCTGGTCATCCTCGGCCTTGCTGGCAAGCGGCAGCTCCTTGGTCGAGAAATCCTTGCAGCCAAGCTCGACACCCTGGGTAACGGACTTGCCGTAGGACGCGTTGGCGCCGGTCAGCGGGCCGATAGTGCCGATCTTAAACGAAGCGTCGCTCGAAGCGGAACCGCTGTCGCCGCCGTTGGAGGAGCAGCCAGCTAGAATGGACATCGCCCCCAGACCTGCTGCGCTCGCGATAACGCTCCTGCGATTCATAACAGGGTTCAATGACTTACCGGTGAGGCTCGACATGCGGCTCTCCTCTCAAATCTCGTCGGGTTTTGGTTACCCGACAGGCCATCCTTCGCCGTGTTCGGCGTTCGCAAAATAGTAGACGCTTTAGTTAGGAAAAGTGGCGATTATTTCAACTTTTCTTTGGATTTGTTCATTTATCCATGTTTCTGCGTATTTCTATTATTTTATGCAGTAATGCCACTTTATTATGTAAAAGTAATGTTTCCATTCTGTTACAAGCGTCCCTGCCCTGAATAATACAGCCTCACCGGTCGCGTTTTATGCGCACTTAGGCAGCGATGTACTTGCCGTCCTGAATCACATAGGCCGTAGCAGGCTTTTCGACTTGGCCCTCGTCGTTCCACGTGAGCTCGCCCGTCAGGCCCTCGATCTTGATTTTACGCATGGCCTTGGCGAGGTCGCCGGCAATGTCGGCGCCGTCGGCCGTAATATCGATGTCTGCCTTATCGATAGCCTCGACAATCGCATGGACGCAGTCATAGGCATCGGCGGCAAACTGGTTGGGCGTCTCGTCGTAGGCGTCCTTATATGCCTTGACGAAGTCGGCGTTCTTCTCATCGTCGGCAGAGAACGGGGTCATGAGCAGCACACCCTCGGCAAGGGAGGTGTCGAAGCCCTCAACGGAGAGCAGGCCGTCCATGCCGTCGGTACCCATGAGGGTCATGTCGTATCCCATGTCCTTGGCATTCTTGAGCAAAACGGACGCCGGCGTGTAGTAGATCGGCGCAAAGATGAGCGTGGCGCCGGCCTCCTTGGCCTTGGTGAGCTGGTTGGTAAAGCTCGTGGAGGAGTCGTCCTTAAAGGTCTCGGTATCGACGATATCAAGTTTGGACTCCTTGGCCTGCTCGGCAAAGGCATCGGCAACACCCGAGCTGTACGTATCGCCGGAGTTGTAGAACAGGGCGATCTTGGCGTCTGCATACTTCTCGGCCAAAAACTTGGCAGCACTCGCGCCCATGGTGGGGTCGGTAAAGCAAACCTGGAAAACCGTGGTCTTGTCCTTGGTGACGTCGAGGGACGAAGCAGAGGGCGTGACCATGAGCATATCGTCGGCGATCTCGCCCGAGACAGCGACGGCGGCACCAGTCGTGACGGGGCCGACGAGCGCCTGCATGCCCCAGTCGCACAGGGTATTGAAAGCGTTGATAGCCTTCTCGCCGTCGGCGACGTCATCCTCGGACTTAAGCGAGAGTTTGAGGTCCTTGGTCGAGAAATCCTTGGCGGCAAGCTTGGCACCCTTCTCGGCCGAAACGCCATAGGTTGCCGCGGCGCCGGTCAGAGGGCCGATGACACCGATCTTGAAGGTCTTGCCGTCATCGGCGGTGCCGCCGTCCGAGCCACCCGACGAGCAACCAGCGAGTGCGGCGGTGCTGCCGAGCGCCGCAGCGCCGGCGAGAAAGTTCCTACGGCTGAGCGTGCTGTTGATGTTGAACATGGTGTCCCCCTTTTTCGCTGGCCGCGGTGCGGCCGTCTTGCGGTACAGGGCAAACCTTATGGCGCAAACGTTGACAGTTTGTTACGGAAGTCCGTTTGTAGCGAGCGTGTTTCCAATGTTTCCGCAGCGTTTCGGGGGTGCCGTTTTGTGCGGCTCCTGTTGCCTGGCGAGCACGCGCCCCCGGTTCACGCTAGAATGCACTCAACCTTTAAGCGGTTTATCCATCCATAAGATGCACGAAGGAGCTATCTATGAGCGAACCCCTGCGCACCGTGAACGTCGGCCTCATCGGTCTGGGAACCGTCGGCGGCGGCGTGGCCCGTCTGATCAAGAGCCACCACGATGAGTACCTGGCCGCCTACGGCATCGACCTTAAGCTGACCCGCGCCTGCGCGCTTGCTTGGGAGCAGGCCGAGGCGGCAGGCATTGAGCGCGAGGCCTTTACGAGCGACTGGCATGACGTCGTCACCGACCCCGCCGTCGATATCGTCGTCGAGCTCATCGGCGGCGAGCACCCCGCGACCGAAATCTTCACCACCGCCTTCGAGAACGGCAAGCACGTCGTCTCTGCCAACAAGGCCCTGCTGGGCCGTCATGTCGA
The DNA here is from genome assembly GCA_900554985.1 of uncultured Collinsella sp. Lineage (GTDB taxonomy): Bacteria > Actinomycetota > Coriobacteriia > Coriobacteriales > Coriobacteriaceae > Collinsella. Next base: position 7,033 of record USJQ01000043.1, read on the forward strand.
GACGCTCGCCGAGAAGGCGCGCGCGTGCGGCGTGCAGATTAAGTGCGAGGCCAGCTGCGGCGGTGGCATCCCCATCGTGAGCACGCTTGAGCACGACCTGGTGGGCAACAAGATCCTGACCATCGCTGGCATTCTCAACGGCACCACCAACTACATCCTGTCGCGCATGGACGCCGAGGGCGCCGATTACGATGACGTGCTCGCCGACGCCCAGGCAAAGGGCTATGCCGAGGCCGACCCGTCCGCCGACGTCGACGGCTTCGACGCCGCCAGCAAGACGGCAATCCTCGCTTCCATCGGCTTTGGCACCCGCGTGACCACCGACGATGTCTACCAGCAGGGTATCCGTACCATCGGCGCCGAGGACATTGCCCAGGCCCGCGAGCTCGGCTACACCATCAAGCTGCTGGGCATCGCACGCAACACCGACGCCGGCGTCGACGTTCGCGTGCACCCCACGCTCATCCCGGCAGACCATATGCTCGCCAAGGTCAACGGCGCCATGAATGCCGTCTACGTGGTGGGCGACGCCGTGGGCGAGACCATGTTCTACGGTGCCGGCGGTCGCTCCTACCCCCCCGCGAGTGCCGTCGTGGGCGACATCCTGTCGCTCTCCGAGCAGATCAGCCGCGGTGTGGCTCCGCTGCCCGAGATTGAGCCCTATGGCCACAACCTCGCCTTTAAGCCCATGGACGAGCTCCAGACCAAGTACTATGTGCGCCTGAAGGTCGCCGACCGCGTGGGCGCCCTGTCCGAGACGGTCGACATCTTTGCCAAGCACAACATCTCGATCTCGCTCATCAACCAGGTCGAGGACGGCAAGTCGGGCGTCAGCGATGCCTGCTCGGTCATCTTCCTGACGCACCGCGCGCTCGAGAAGAACGTCCAGGCTGCCGCCGCCGAGCTTG
>USJQ01000044.1 GCA_900554985.1 uncultured Collinsella sp.
ATACCGCCGCCGACCGTTACCGGCACGAAAACCTCGCGGCAGGTGCGGCGCACAACGTCCGCGATCGTGTCGCGGTTGTCGCTCGTCGCGGTAATGTCGAGAAATACGATCTCGTCCGCGCCCTCCTGCGAATAGAACTTCGCAAGCTCGACCGGGTCGCCTGCGTCGCGCAGACCGACGAAATTCACGCCCTTGACCACGCGGCCGTCCTTGACGTCCAGACAGGGAATCACGCGTTTGGTAAGCATGGGCTACTCCTCCCCTCGGGCGGCGACCAGTGCCTGGGCCAGCGTAAAGTTGCCCTCGTAGAGCGCGCGACCGGTAATGGCACCTTCAATCGCGCCCTCACCCACCGCGACCAGTGCGCGGATGTCATCGAGCGTCGAGATACCACCCGAAGCCACGACGGGAAAGCCCGCGACCTTGGCAACATGGCGATACACCGCCACATCGATGCCCGTCTGCATGCCATCGCGCGCAATGTCGGTATACACCAGATGCTTAAAACCCAGCTCGGAAAGCTGCGCCACGGCGTCGTCGAGCGCCACGCCCGCGCCGTCACGCCAGCCATTCACCTTGACCTGGCCGTCGCGCGCGGCGATATCCGCTACCAGCAGCTCGCCAAAGCCCTGCGCCGCCACCTCGGCAAAACCCGGCTCGGTCACCAGCACGGTACCCAGTGCAATGCGGCGAGCACCGTAGCCGGCCAGCTCGTCGATACGTGCAAGCGAGCGAACGCCGCCGCCCACGTCCACGGACAGACCGTCGACGCCGCAGATGGCCTCGATCGCCGCCGAGTTAGCAGCGCACGCGTCCTCGTCCTCACCAAAGGCAGCGGACAGGTCGACGACGTGCACCCAGCTCGCGCCCTGCTCGGCAAAGGAGCGGGCAACGGCCACGGGGTCGTCGGAATATACCTTGCAGCGGCTCCGGTCGCCGCGCTCCAGGCGCACAACCTTACCGCCGATCAAATCGATTGCGGGAAACAGAATCATCGGCCGGCCCCCTCGACGACGCTCACGAAGTTCTTAAGGATGCGCTGACCCAGCGCGGAGGATTTCTCGGGATGGAACTGGCAGCCCCACACGTTGCCGTGGCGCACGATGCACGGGAAGCTCCGCGTATAGTGCGTGCGCGCCAGCACATCGGCGGCATCGGCATCGTCAGCCACCGCGTAGCTGTGGGTGAAGTACATGTTGGCACCCTCGGCAAAACCGGCAAGCAGCGGATCGGCCGCACCGGCGGGCGTCATGTGCACCTGGTCCCAACCCACGTGCGGCACCTTCAGGCGGCTCGACTCCAGGCGCGTGCACGAGCCGCGCATAATACCCAGGCCATCGGCCCGGGGGCCGCCGACCCGCTCGGAGGCATCGTCGTCCGCGTCCGCGCCTTCGTCCGCCGGCACGCCCTCGTTGCCGCGCTCAAAAAATAGCTGAAGGCCCAGGCAGATGCCGAGCAGCGGAGTTCCAGCGGCGACGGCATCGAGCACGGCCGTCTCCTCGCCGCTCTGGCGCATAAAGGCAATCGCGTCATAGAACGCACCCGCGCCCGGAATGACCAGGCCGTCGGCGTTGCGGATCTGCTCCGGATTGTCCGACGTGCAGGCGGCGGCACCGGCGCGTGCAAGCCCGCGCACGACGCTCGACAAGTTGCCCTTGTGGTAGTCGACCACCACGATCTTCGGTTCGCCCACGCGACCCTCCCTTTTCCCATCGTCCAAAACCACCACAAAGGGGACAGGCACCTTTGTGGTAGTTTGTGCGATCCGTCAGCTACAGCGAACCCTTGGTGCTGGGGATGCCCTGCACGCGGGAATCGAGCTCGCAGGCATGGCGCATCGTGCGGCCCACGGCCTTAAAGGCGGCCTCGATAATGTGATGCGAGTTGCCGCCCGCCAGCTCGCGCACGTGCAGCGTGAGCTTGGCGTCGCGCGCAAAGGCGTAGAAGAACTCGACGGCCAGCTCGGTATCGAAGCTGCCCACGCGCTCGGTCGGCACGGGCAGCTCGCAGTAGGCCTGCCCGCGGCCCGAAATATCAACAGCAGCCATCACAAGTGTCTCGTCCATGGCGATCGCCGCGTCGGCAAAGCGCGTAATGCCCGCCTTGTCGCCCAGCGCCTGGCAGAACGCCTCGCCCAGCACAATGCCCGTGTCCTCGACGGTATGATGCGCATCGACCTCCACGTCGCCCACCGCGTGCACCGTCAGATCGAACAGGCCATGGCGGCCAAAAGCGTTGAGCATGTGGTCGAAAAACGGCACGCCGGTCGAGATGTCGCACACGCCAGATCCGTCCAGGTCGAGCTTTACGACAATGTCGGTCTCGCACGTCTTGCGGGTCACCTCGGCATAGCGGTCCATCTACATCTCCTCCTTCACCAGCGCGGCAAACGCAGCCAGCACCTCGTCGTTTTCCTGCGGGGTGCCCACGGTAATGCGCAGGCAGTCCGCGAGCCCCGGCGCGTAGCTAAAGTCGCGCACCAAAATCGAATACTCGTCGCGCAGACGCTCGCGCACGCGCGTGGCATGCGACGTGCGCACGAGCACAAAGTTCGCCGCGCTCGGCCATGCCTCCACGGGCATGCCCCCGGCAGCCATTGCGCGCAGGGCGCACAACTCGCGCTCGCGCTCGGATGCGACCTGTGCCACCACAGGCGCATACGCATCGCGGGCACGCACGCAGGCAAGCGCGGCGGCCTGGCTTAGCACGTTAACCGAGTAGATTTGGCGAATCGCCGCAAACACATCGATGACCTCGGGCGCCGCGATCACATAGCCCAGACGCGTGCCGGCGGCGCCGAACGCCTTGGACAGCGTATGCAGAATCACCAGGTTGGGATGCTCGGCGATAAGCCCCTGCGCCGTGGTAGCCGCGCCAAACGAATCGTCCGCAAACTCAACGTAGGCCTCGTCGACCATGACCATGCCGGGGCACGCATCGCACAGGGCCGCGACAAAGTCGAGCGGCGCCACGTCGCCCGTGGGGTTATTGGGCGAGGTCACGATGGCCAAGTTGCACTCCGGCGCCGCGGCGAGCATGGCTGCCTGGTCGAGCTCAAAGCTCGTCGGATCACGCCACACGTCGCGCACCTCGGTCTGGCACAGAGACGCAAAGAAGGCATACTCGCTAAAGCACGGCGGGCAGTTGAGCAGGGTCCTCCCCGCGCCGCCAAACGCCAGCAGATAGTTATAGAGCAGCTCGTCGCCGCCGTTGCCCACGCAGATGTTCTCGCGCGTCACGCCACGCCAAGCAGCCAGTTCGTCGCGCAGGTCGTTCGACATGGGATCGGGATAGCGGTTGAGCGGCGTAGCGGCGAGCGCCGCGTCAATCGCCTCGCACACGCCGGCCGGCACGGGATAGGTATTCTCATTGGCCGAAAGGTTGATGCGCGTGGGCGTAAAGTTGGGATCATAGGGCTCAATGCCGGCCAAGTAGGGCTGGACGAGCTCCTTCATGCGGGGAGTGAGTTCGGCCATGTCAGGCCTCCTCGCCGGTCGGGCCAGCGCCATCCGCGCTTGCAGCCGCCGCCAGATCAACGCCCTCGGCAACCGTCGCCACGGCATCGCCCGGCCAGGCAACCTTGGTCAGGTCGGCCGCAGCCAGAGACTCGGCACTCACGGTATCCTCGCCCTGCTCCAACACGCGGCGACGCAGAGCGGCGGATAGCGCGTGCGCCCACAGGCCCTCGGCCTCGGCCAGGCGCTGCGTCGCGGGAGCGTCGGAGAGCAGGCCCTCGGGTGTATAGCAAATGACACTCGAGCGCTTAACGAATTCTTCGACCGAAAGCGGGTTGGAGAACATGGCCGTACCGCCGGTCGGCAGCGTGTGGTTGGGGCCGGCAACGTAATCGCCGAGCGGCTCGGAGCTCCACGCGCCCACAAAGATGGCGCCGGCGTTGCGAATGCCGCCGAGCAGGCCCATCGCATCCTTGCAGTGCAGCTCAAGGTGCTCGGGCGCCACGGTGTTCACCGCCTCGACGGCGGCAGCCATATCGGCGGCCACCACGATGGTGCCCTCGTTATCGAGCGAGGCGCGCGTGATTTCGGCGCGTGGCGACTGCGCCACCAGAATGTCGATGCCAGCCTCGACCTCGCGCGCAAACTGCCCATCGCAGGTCACCAGATAACAGGCGGCCAGCGGATCGTGCTCGGCCTGGGCCATCAGGTCTGCCGCGACCACCATGGGCTTGGCCGTGGCATCGGCCAGCACGCAGACCTCGGACGGGCCAGCGACCATGTCGATTCCCACGCCGCCCGAGACAATCTGCTTGGCAGCGGCAACAAAAGCGTTGCCCGGACCGGTGATTTTATCGACACGCGGAATGCTCTCGGTACCGTATGCCAGCGCGGCCACGGCCTGGGCGCCGCCCACCATATAGATTTCGTCCACGCCGCCGAGCTTTGCTGCGGCGAGCGTGTAGGGGCTGATCAGGCCGTCTTTTTGCGGCGGGGTCACCATAACCACGCGCTTGACGCCGGCAACCTTGGCGGGAATGGCGTTCATGAGCACCGTGGAGGGATACTGCGCGCGACCGCCCGGCACATAGATGCCAGCCGCCGCGAGCGGGGTCACCTTAACGCCGAGCATCGTGCCGTCCGGGCGCGTGGTAAACCAGCTCTGTTCGACCTCGCGCTGGTGGAACTCGCGAATCTGGCGCGCGGCCTTCTCGAGCGCGGCGACAAAGGCCGGATCGAGGCCTTCGAGCGCGGCATCGATCTGCTCTTGCGGCAAACGGAAGCTCTGCAGTTCAACGCCGTCAAAACGCCGACAGTAGTCGCGCACCGCGGCATCGCCATTGGCGCGCACGTTGGCCACGATATCGCGGGCGGCGTCGACGATGTTTTGCGGCAGCACGCCCTTACGGTTGAGTTGGTTGGTAACGAGGCGCTCACCGGGAGCAAGTTTGATGGTCTTCATATCGGTATCCCCTATCGGTCGAGGTTGTGTTCGAAAAACGAGCGACTGGGCGGCGGCGCCAATCGACCCGCAGCCCAGACGTTGGGGCGCCCGTGCGTACTCGCGCTATTGTGCCGAGCCCGCAACGGGCTCAAAATGCTTGTCCTTCACGGCCGCGGCCAAGCGATCTGCCAGATTACGCACGCGCGGATCTAAGCGCGCGGCACCCGGGTTGACAAAGAAGCGGGCCGTGCAGTCCATGATGCGGCCGGTGATGACCAGGTCGTTGTCGCGCAGCGTGGCACCCGTGGCGGTAATATCCACGATGCGATCGGTCATGCCGACGATAGGGCCCAGCTCGATGTTGCCGTGTAGCGAAACGATGTCGGCGTTCACGCCGCGCTCGGCATACCAGGCACTCGCGATGCGCGGGTACTTGGTTGCCACGCGAAGCGAACCGCGGCGGGCATAGTTGCGCTCGGTCTGACCGACGCGCCATGCGGGCTCCGCCTCGATAAAGGTGCACAGGCCGTAGCCCAGATCGACCAGCTGCAGCAAGTTGAGGTTTGCCTCGATGAGCGAGTCCCAGCCACAGATGCCGCAGTCGGCACCGCCACAGCCCACAAAAGCGGGCGCGTCGCTGGGACGCACGATGACAAACTCGATATCGCCGACCGTACCCTTGCCGGCACGCGTGTCGCGGCCGCGCACGATCAGGTGACGACCGGGATCGCGCAGCTCCGAGACATCCAAGCCCGCGGCCTCGAGCACGTCGAGCGTGTCGGCCTTGAGCGAGCCCTTGGGCACGGCAATGCGCAGCGGACCCTCGGCGCCACGGCCCGCGGCGTGATTGCCATCGGAAGCAGCGTCCTCGGCCGAGGTGCGCGCGGCCTCCAGACGCTCGAGCGAAAAGGCGAAGCCCGCCGCCGGCACCTCGATGCCGTCGCCGAACGCACCAGTAAAGATGGAGTCGTAGCGTCCGCCCGAACCGACCGGATCGGGCAAGCCGCCGGCATAGGCCTTAAAGACCAGGCCCGTGTAGTAATCAAACGAGTTCATGATGGAGAAGTCGAAGGACAGCACCTGGGCGTCCTCGGGAGCCAGGCCATCGACCAGGGCACGCATCTCGCGCGTCAGCGGCGCGACAATGCCGGCGGTCTCCAGCAGCGCATCCACGCGGTCGAGCACCTCGGCACCACCGTGCAGGCGCGGCAGCTCGCTAATGGCCGCCTTGACGGCATCGGACTCGGCGCTTGCCGCCACGCGGGCATCGAGGCCCACAAAGTCGTTAGCGTGCACACAGCGCAGGGCCTCGGCAGCCAGCTGGCGATCCTCGCATGCCGCGAGCAATTCCTTAAAAGGACGCACGCTACCTGCAATAATGCGCGCATCGGGAAGTGCCAGCTCGCGCACGGCCTCCGCCACCAGCGAGACGATCTCGACATCGCCCGCGGTATCGCCCACACCGATAAGCTCAAAGCCCAGCTGTGTAAACTGACGCGAGCCGCCGGCATTGCGCTGACACTCGCGGACCACCGGCGCCTCATAGCGCAGGCGCAGCGGCAGATCGGCCGCGCGCATGCGAGTCGAAACCAGGCGAACGATCGGCAGCGTGTTGTCGGGACGGACCACCAGCAGGCGACCATCATCGTCAAAGAGCTTAAACGGCGTGTCCGCAATGCGGCCGCCCTCCTCGAGTGAACCCTTGTCCTCGAGCAGTGGCGTCTCGACCGGCAGGTAATGATGCTCCCTAAAGCAGCCCTTCACCGTACATGCGATCTCCTCGCGCGCCTGAGCCTCCTCGGGCAATATGTCCCGGAATCCCCACGGTGTGGCCGTCATCTGGTAAGCCTCCTCATGCTGTGTTTCATATAGAGCAGAAGACCGGCATAGCTCCGCCGGTCTTCTGGGTACTTTAGCATACTAGAGTGTTTGCGGGGAGAATCGTCCTCCTCGGCTCATAGCGTATTCATTTGGAAACATAGGGGAAAGCGTGTCCCGCCCGCCAGCCAAAAACTGGGATGCGGTTTCCGGTTGAGGTCCTCAGCGGAAAGTGTGTCCTATTCTGAGCGCCTGTTCTGGGACGTGCTTTCCGCCAGAAGCCTCAAGCGGAAAGCACGTCCCGTTTCTCAAAAAGCGTCAAACGCCAACTCGGCGCCCTGTCCCACTTAGGCGCCAATCGCGCGTCGGTACTCCGCCATAACCTGAGCGTCGGCTGCCGCGGGATTGGCGAAATAGCGCCAATCATAGGTCTCGGCCGAAACAACTCCGCGATAGCCGCGCGCCACCAGCCTATCCAGGTCGGCGCGCATATCGCGGTCGCCGTCACCCCAGGCAAGATGCGTCGTGCCATCTGCCGCAACATCGACAAAATGCACGTGGGCGACATCATCGCCAAGCAGATCAAAATAATCGTCGATGGTATCCCCCGCCACCGCCATAGCGCCCAAATCCAGACACGCCTTAAGTGCCGGATGATCAACCGCCTCGATCATGCGCTTCGTATCGGCCGCCGAGTTCACGATCATCGACTCAACCGGCTGTAGGGCCTCGAGCACCAGTCGCACGCCGCGCTCTCCCGCATGCTCGGCAATCGCACGCAGCATCGAGGCGCTGCGACCCCACGCGTCCTCGATCGGCTCGTTCAAAAATGCCCAGCCGCTCGAGACCATGACCTGCTCGGCTCCAAGTTCCGCCGCGATATCCACAACGTTCTTAAAGTACGCGAGCGTGCGAGTGCGCGCCTCATTCCCGCGCGCCGCGATATTCCACGGCTTGGGATTGTTCTGTTCGGGACAAAGCCCCACAATCCGAACCCCATACCGCTGTGATAGCTCCCGCACCTGCTCGAGCGAATCGTATCCATGGCAATCGACATAC
>USJQ01000045.1 GCA_900554985.1 uncultured Collinsella sp.
CCTCAAGCTTATAGGGAATGCCCAGTTGCTCGTACTTGACGACGCCCATCGTGTGATACGGCAGCATTTCCAAGCCCACCACGTTATGCCACGGGGCGATTAAACGACCGAGCGCCTCGCACTCCTCCACCGTGTCGGTAATGCCCGGTACCACCACGTGACGGATAACGACCTTAATCTTGCGACGCGCAAGCTCATCACCAAACGCCAGGATGCGTGCGGGATCACAACCGGTCAGCTTTTTATGCTCGACCGGGTCGGCATGCTTGATATCGAGCAGTACCATGTCGGTCTCGTTGAGCACGGCATCAAACTTCTCGGGGTGGTTGGGGTCAAATGCATAGCCACAGCTATCCAGGCAGGTATGCACACGGCCATCGGGGTTGTTATGCATGGCATGAAACAGATCGGCCAAAAACTCAGGCTGCAGGAGAGGCTCGCCGCCGGACACCGTAATGCCACCGCTGCGATAGAACTCGTGGTTACTCTGGAACTCATCCATCAGGTGCTCGACGGTCACCATGGTGCCGCCGTTGACCGACCAGGTATCGGGATTGTGGCAATACGCGCAGCGCATGGGACAGCCCTGAACAAACACCACAAAGCGGATGCCGGGTCCGTCGACCGTTCCCATCGTCTCGATCGAATGCACGCGGCCAAGGGCAAACGCAGAGTCCTCGGGACGAGCGTCCACACCCTCAAGCGTCACTTCTGCCATTCGCGCTACCTTGCCTCTCCTTGGATGTAACCAATTAAAATGCCAGAGCCATTCTAGCCCATGCGTTTGCGTTTAAACGTCTCGGGATAGAATGGCACGTTTTAATCTATCCCCCATCACCATGGTTGGGGTCTACGTCGAGATGTCAGACTGAAGAACGCTCGCCTGCGGCCTTTACGCCTTAAGCGTGAGCACCGCACCGAAGGCGGTCGGGCCGCAATGGCTCGAGATGACGCCGCCGACCTGAGTCCAGGTAACGTCCTTAAAGCCCAGATCATGCGCATAGACCTCCATGTCATCGCGCAGCTCCTGGGAAAGGCCCACCGAATACGCCAGGCCAATGTGCGAGTAGTCAATCTCGCCCTTCGCAACCATGTGGGCAATGAAGGCGCGGGCGCACTTGAGCATAGAGCCACGGAACTTCTTGGTCGCCACGAACTTGCCGCCCGTCACCTCAATGCAGGGCTTAATCTTGAGCAGATGGGCGCCAAGGAATGCGACGTTGGACAAGCGACCGCCCGCCTTAAGAAAGGCAAGATCGGTAGGAACAAAGCCCAGCAGCACGCGGTCCATGACGGAATTCGTAAATGCAAAGATCTCGTCGACGGTGGCATCGGGGTGAGCCTCGATGTATTTGGCGGTCTCGACGACAACGAGCGACTGGCCCACCGAGACAAAGCGCGTGTCCATGGAGTAGACGTAGTCGCGCCCCTTGGCGGCGATCTTCGATGATTGATGCGAGCAGGTCGTGGCCTCGGAGTACGCAAGATGCAGAATGGTCGCATCGGGCTGCTCGGCATGGATACGGTCGTACACGTGAGCAAAATCCGCAGGCGCGCAGCCGCTGGTCTTGGGCATTACGCCAAACTCGTTGCAGCGCGAGTAAATCTCGAGCGGATCAATCGAACCGTCCTCGACGGTCTCGTCACCAATCGTGACATGCATGGGCACGCGCACGATGCCGTAGCGCTCGCAAAGCTCCGGCGTCACATCCGACCCAGACTCGACCACGATTACGTACTTGCCCATTAATATCACGACCCATCTCAACATTGGCTTTTCAATACATGGCACGCGCCGCCGCACTGTTGCACAACAGCGTCCAAGCGCCAAAGAGACGCCGCCCCTTGCACACAACAAAGGACAGCGTCTCCCTGGAAAACTCCGTGCTTATCTGAGATTCTACACGGTTTATTAAGGAGTGTTACTTATTCCGCAAACGGTCGCTATACGCGATAAACGGTAGTTAGCCGCGGTAACTGCGACACATTCCGCCCAGCAAGTCCAATCGTGCTCCATGCACGGTTAATGCACGAGGCGGTAGAAATTCATCGATGCCGCACCCTCGGCGCGCAGCTCCATCGCCGGAACCGCCGGCGAATAGGTACGGCTCGTAAGTGCCGCCTCGCCGCCATTTGCAAAAATCTCGACCATCGTAGTGTCCGAAAGCACGCGTAGGTCGCGAAGCTCGCCGAGCTCAATCGACCTCTGGTCGCGCCCATAGCCTTCGTCACCCATATCGAGGGTAAGCATCCCGTCCGTATAACGCACAAAGACACCCTTGCGGATTTCGAGCTCGACCATCTTGGCGCCCTCACAGGAAACCACAAGATCAAACAGGCGGCCCGGCTCCTCAACGGTTTCACCGCCTGTCGCGCGAACGCAGTCGCCGCGCATCTTCTCAATCTCGTGCGCCGGCTGCTGACAGAGCTTACCATCGCGTATGCTCAGCTCTCGCGGCACCGTCAACGCGCACTGCCACCCGCGTGCCACCGTCGGGTTTTCTGCCGTCGCATCGGGGCAACCAGACCACCCGATCATCAAACGCCGACCCGCAGCATCCTCAAAGGACTGCGGTGCGTAGAAATCAAAGCCGGCATCGACCATCGGGGGCATGCCCTGCCCGGTGATCTTAAAGCTCGGCGCCTCCCAATCGGCCTCGATGGAGAACCACACGCACTGGTGCGGATTGCGGTAACGCCAACCATCGGCGGGCACGCCCTGCGGACGGCAAACGAGAATTAGCTCGCCATCAAGCTCAAATAGATCAGGGCCCTCCCACATAAAACCAAACTTCTCGCCCAGCTCAATGCGCGTCGCATAGCTCCAGCCCTCTAGATCGCGTGAAGTATAGACAAGCACACAGCCACGGTCGTCTTTCGTACGAGCGCCCAAAACCATGTAGTAGATACCATCGTGCTCAAGGATCTTGGGGTCGCGTACGTGCGTACCGATATCGTCGGGGTAATCGACCGGCCCAACAGCCATATGCTTCTCGCCCAATTCGTCAGGATTCTCGGCAACCATATGAATCTGGTTTTGCTCACGGCCCGTCAACACGTAGTCGTAATCATCACGGTCAAAATGCTTAACGTTGCCGGTATAGAAGTAGTGAATCTTGCCATCACGTACAAAGGCAGAACCAGAATACGCTCCACTCGAATCCAAATCGGAATCGGGGAACAGCACGGGACCGTGATTCTCGTACGTCACAAAATCCTTTGTCGTCAGATGGTTCCAAAGCACTGGACCGCCATGCGCAGCATCGAACGGATCGTATTGATGATAGATGTGATACGTATCACCAATCTGAACCAAACCATTGGGGTCGTTGAGCCAGCCAAGCTCAGGCTCCACATGGAACAAAAGCCTATCGGGGTCGGACGCGATGCGAGCCGCCGTCTCATCCTGTCCGGCACGCCACTGCTCATAGTCCGCACGCATCACCTTGTTTTTTTGATTAAACATCGCCATTGACCTTCTCGTCTATAGGAAAGGACGCTCGACTCACACGAGCCGAACGCCCTTCCCCAAATGGACTTATCCGCACATTACGCTGAACGGCTCAACTAGAAGCTAACGTCGAAGCCAGCGCCAGCGCCCTCTTCATCGGTGGTCGGCACGCCCTTTGCCTTGTTGTAGGCAAAGATCAAGACGATCGGCACGATGAAGGCGATGAGATTGCCAGCCACATACCACACGAGCGTCTCGGGCGTAACGATGAGCAGGCCAAGCACGCCGGTCAGACCCTGACCGATGGCGCGCACCTCAAAGAGCTTCACGAAGGCACCGCCGCAGCCTGCACCGATGCAAGCGCAGATGAACGGGATGATCGAGTAGCGCATGTTTGCAGCAAAGATTGCGGGCTCGGAGATACCGACCAGCGTCGGGATAAAGGACGACATGCAGATGTTGCGCTCTTTGGAATGCTTCTTGTGAATGAGGTACATGCCGATGGCGCCGCCGCCCTGGGCGATGATGGAAACCGACCAGATTGCCTGGATGTAGTTGAAGCCAGTCGTGGCAACGAGGTTTGCCTCGATACCCTGGATGAACTGATGCGTACCGGTAACGACGAGCGGCTGCAGGAATGCGGCAAAGACAAAGGCACCGAAGACGCCCATCCTGTTGTACAGGATATCGATTACGCCGGCGAGGACGTCGCCGATCAGGTTGCCGAGCGGGCCGAACACGGTGAACAGGGCGACGTTAGCAAGAATCAGGGTAACGGTCGGGACAAAGACGAACGAAACGACCTCGGGGATGTACTTCTGGGCAATCTTCTCGACCTTGGCCATAAACCAGGCAGTCAGGATTGCAGGGAACACGCCGCCCTGGAAAGCAACCATGGGAATGGAGAGCGGACCGAAGTTCCAGTACTCAGCACCCGTCGGGTCCATAACGAACGCGTTACGGTTCATAAGGCTCGGGTGAACCATGACGATACCGACGAGGATGCCCAGAATCGGGTTACCGCCAAAACGCTTCACCGCGCTGTACATAACCAGGACAGGCAGGTAGTCAAACGTGGTGGCGATAATGGCAAAGAAGCTTGCGAGGTTCTTGAGGAACTCGCTGTGATCGGCAAGGCTGCCCTCCATGCCAAAGAGGCCGTTGGCAACGATCAGCGACTTAAGGCCGATGATGATAGCGGCGCCGACGAAGGCGGGAATGATGGGGATAAAGATGTCCGAGAATACCTTGAGGACCGAGAAGAACTTGCCCTTCTTGTCCGCCTCGGCGCCCTTGACCTCGGAAGCGCTGATCTCCTTAACGCCCGTCAGAGCCATAAACTCATCGTAGACCTTGTTGACGGTACCGGTACCGAAGATGATCATGAGCTGGCCGCTGTTGTACAGCACGCCCTTGACGCCATCGATGTCTCGAGCTCGGCCTTGTTGTACTTGCTCGTATCCTTGAGCACCAGACGCAGACGCGTAACGCAATGCGTGGCGCCCTCGATGTTCTCCAAACCGCCGACGTTATCGACGACTTGCTGAGACACTACTTTGTAGTCCATGTTCCTCTCCATTCCTTTACGAAATCATAAGACGTTTTGATGCCATTACAGAGACGCGATCGTTGCATTTGCGCACTTGAGCGTACCGTCGGTGACCGTCAGCGCCACACCCTGGCCCTGCTTATTGCAGAAGCGCGCGTTAAGCGCAACATCATCGACAAAGATGGTCGCGATATCGTCGTCAACGACCAGGCGCACATGATGAGTGCCCTCGCCCTTAAAGAACAACGGACGCTCGAGGCCCATGTTGTTGACCTGGAACCACGGATACTGGGGGGCCGCCGTAAACTCGAGCTTGCCCTCACGCAGGTTGGCGCGGAACTCATAGGCAAGACCGGACTCGGCGTCCTCGGCAAGCTTCACCGAGAAGCCGGCAGCGTCACCGGCGAGCTCGATGTCGGCATCGAGCATATAGGTGGAACCGGCATCCGCGGCGAGCACCTGCTCGACCTTGCCCGACTCGCAGGAGAGCTCAAAGGCCTCGACTGCCTTAGCCTCGCCAAAGGCGCCAAGCATGCTGTCAGGAAGCTTGGTGCCGAGCGTTCCGTCGGCACGCTGAACGATCTCGAGGGGCATAAAGGTGCCACCCCACAGGTAAGAGCTGGGGTCGCCGCCCTCGTCACGCGTAGGAACCCAACCAAAGAGAACGCGGCGCTCGCCGTCAAATGCGGTACGCGCGGCATAGTACGCGCGGCCATCGAAGGAATCGTCCGCAGGAGTGATCCAAGGACCGTTGATAGAGCGAGACATGCGGTAACGGGTCTTGTTGCCATCACTGTACTCGGAGAACACCAGATACCACCAGTCGCCCATCTTAAAGAGATCAGGCATCTCGAACATGGTGTACAGGCCCGGATTCCACCAGTCGCCCTGGAACTCCCAGGTATCCAGGTCCTTGGAGGTGAACTTGACCAGACGACCGGTCATCAGACGCTTGTCCTCGCCCACACGCGTGCCGAGGATGAGCATGTACTCTTCGTTCTCCTCATCCCAAAGCACAAAGGGATCGCGCCAGTTGCGGTCATCGTAACCCTCCTGGGGCGGAAGCAGCGTCTCGGCGATGTTCTTCTCCCACTTGACGGCGTCGTCACTCGTTGCGTGAAGAAGAACCTGCTTCATCAAGCGTGCCTTGACCTTATCGCGATTGCAACCAGTGTAGAGCGCATGGTACTTGTCGCCCACCTTAAACACCGTGCCGGCATAAACATACTGGTCGACTTCCTCGTCGCCGCCACGCTCAAGGCTCTCGCCAAAGTCTTTGTAATTGACGAAGTCCTTGGTTGTCGCGAGTGCCCAGCCAAACGGCTCTCCGAAAGGTCCGGGGTTTCGCGTGTCACGCTGATGATAGAGATAGAACGTGCCGTCCTCGCCGTACGGCATGATGTCACCTACCCAAATTCCCTCAGGCTGGTAATACACCTTGTGCATCCGAGACTTCCTTTCTCACGAGATACTAACTCGGTACAACTGCAAGATATGTCAATCGTTTTCATATGTCAAACGGTTTCACACCAATACGTCTTTTCGCGGTTCCAGTCGTCGGCAAACGGTTGACATATGCCGGCGAACGGTCATCATAGGTGTTTGAGGAATTCTTTTGGCACGGGATGAACTACGCGGTTTTACCCTCAATGAGTTCAACGGGGAGCTTGATATTCGATTCGGGCTTTTCGCCGTTAATAAGAGCAATGATGGAGTGCGCCGCGAGCTCTCCGATGCGATCGATATCTTGGCGTACGGTTGTTAAGTCAGGCATAAACGTCATAGTGCGGCGGGCACCATCCGCGCCCACGACCTTAATATCGCCCGGAGCGCTCAAGCCGCGCTGCTTCATCACGTTACCCCAGATCGCCGCCATCGCGTCGTCTCCCGCAAAGATGCCGTCAATATCGGGGTTCTCATCGAGGATCTTCGCAACGACCGCGCTCTTTTCGTCGTCGGGCTTAACGAACTCGACCTCACGGACAAGCGCGGGCAAACCGGCCTGCTCAACAACATCGAGGTAGGCATCGGTACGCTTATTGGCAGGCATGCGCATGCGGCTATTGCTGCGCAGGCACAGGATGCGCGAACACCCGTCATCGATCAGGCGACGCGTGGCAAGTTCGCCGATACTATAGCTGTCGCTCGCAATCTGAACAGAGGCCTCGCCAAGGTCGCAGTCGATACCAACCAGACTCAAGCCCATCTCGGCATACGCCTCGGCACCGATATTAAGCGAGTTGACGATGACGCCATCAACCATATTGCGTCGAAGCATGTCGATATAAGAGCGCTCAAGCTCGGGTCGATTGGCGCTATTGCACAGCAGCATCTTAAAACCGTTTTCGGCCAGGGTATGCTCAATGACTTGAACCACTTGGGCATGAAACGGACTGCTGACATAGGGGACGATCATACCGATAAGATTCAGGCGACCGTTGAGCATGGCACGAGCGATATCGTTGGGCGTATAGTTGATGCGCTTCATCGCGGCATGGACCTTATCGCGGGTCTCTTGGCTAATATAGCCACGATTATTAAGCACACGAGATACCGTAGTAGGCGAAACCCCCGCCACCGCCGCAACTTCCTTGATGCCAGGCTTAGCCGTATCCTTAGAACGAGCACTCTCGCGAGCCATAGCACCCTCCCCCATCAACATGTCATACGTTTACATACGAACAAAGCATACCCCAACAAGAGCGGGAAGACGGTAACAGTACAAGTAAGTAAACGACTCATCCAAATAATTAGGAGAGTTCC
>USJQ01000046.1 GCA_900554985.1 uncultured Collinsella sp.
CGACGCGCGCGGCCTCGAGCTTCTCGGCGTCGTCGGCGCCTGCGACGAGCTCCTTGGCCTCTTCCTCGAGTTTGACCAGATCATCAATCAGACTCATGTCTTCCCTTTCGTCTCTCGCGCTCCCCGCTTGCCGAGGCGACTACCGCCGCCTGACGTTGCGAAAACGCGGCCCGGTTCGGTAACAAAAAACCGCCCTCGGGCATGTGCATTGCCCAAGGACGGTTGAATTCCGCGGTACCACCTTGTTTGACGCGGCGGATGTCTGGCCCGCCGTGCCCACTCTGCGCCCCTTATCGCGAGGCTCACGGCTTCCCTACTGGGGCTTCGCCGCCGCTGGCCGCGTGCCCGTTGAGGTCGCTGCTCCGGAGGGAACGCTTGGCCCTTTTCACCGCATGAAGGCTTGCAGCCCATGACCTTCCCTCTCTTGCCGGCGACGCGGCGGGCAAAACCCTCTCCGTCAACGCATTGGGCTACAGGATACCACATTGTGTGGGCGTATCGCCGCGTTCCGTTTTGTTCGTGCTGGGTACAAGGCAGGTAGCTGTGCAAACTGGCCGCGCGCCCACCCGAAGCGCCCGGCTCACGAGATCAAGGATATGGTATGGGAAAGAAACTCGATAAGAAGGCCGAGCCCGCAGCGGGCAAGACATCCAAAGGCATGAAGGTCGATAAGGCCGTCAAAAAATTCCGCAAGCTCGAGGGCAAACTGTGGACCCGCGAGTACCTGCTCAAGATTGCCGAGTTCGATGGCGCGACCATTGCCCCCGCCAACGGCGCCGCGGCCCGCGCCGATGCCATGGGCACCCTTGCCGGCGAGCATCACAAGCTGCTGACCAGCGAAAAGTCTGTCGAACTTGTGCGCTCGCTGGCACGCGAGACCGTCTCCGGAGGCAAGATCGACGACCCGCAGCTGCTCGACGAGATCCGTGTGCTCGGCCGCGACCAGCGCGAGGCAAGCGCCATTCCCACCGAGGAAGCCGAGGCCTGGACCAGGCTCACCTGCGAGGCCGACGCCGTGTGGCACAAGGCCAAGACGGCCAATGACTGGGCGAGCTTTGAGCCCTATGTGGATAGAATCGTCGCCCAACTTAAGCATCAGGCCGAGTTCATGGACCCCAAGCGCGACCCATACGATGTTTGGCTCGACCAGTACGAGCGCGGCCTTTCCGCCAAGAGCTTCGACGCGTTTTGCGATGAGGTCAAGGCGACGGTCGTGCCGCTCGTGCACGCCATCGGCGAGCGCGGCCAGCAGCCGGCTGCCGACTTTTTGCACGCCCACGTGCCAGAGGCCGCCCAGCGTGCCATGAGCTTCGACCTTATGAAGCTTGTCGGCCTGGACCTGGACGACACCACGCTTGCCTTTACCGAGCACCCGTTTAGCGAGGGCTTTTCCGTGGGTGACGCGCGCATCGCGACGCACATCTACGAGGACGACTGCATCTCCAACGTCTACAGCATCATCCACGAGGCCGGTCACACCATGTACGAGCTGGGCGTGAACCCCGCCTACGCGCGCACCTGCCTGGAGGGCGGCACCTCCATGGGCATCCACGAGAGCCAGAGCCGCTTCTTTGAGAACACCGTGGGCCGCAGCCGCGCCTTTATGGGACCGCTGCTCGAAGTGCTGCGCCGCCACGTGCCCGAGGTCTACGGTAGCGTGGACGAGGATACGCTCTACCGCGCCGTGAACATCGCGCAGCCGTCGCTGATCCGCACCGAGGCGGACGAGCTCACCTACCCACTGCATATTATGGTGCGCTACCAGATCGAGCGCATGCTGTTTGCCGGCGAGGCCACGGCCAAGGACATCCCCGCGCTTTGGAATCGTTTTATGGACGAGTATCTGGGCATTCCCGTTCCCGACGACACGCGCGGCTGTCTGCAGGATACGCACTGGAGCGGCGGCTCGTTTGGCTACTTCCCCACGTATGCGCTGGGCAGCGCCTACGACGCCATGTTCGTGCCGGCCATGTGCCGCGACGGCGTCGACCTTACCGGTGCCTGCGCGAGCGGCGATCTGGCGCCCGTCCGCGCCTGGCTGGGCGAGCACATTTGGCAGTGGGGCCGCGCCAAGGACGCACCGGAGCTCATCAAGGGCGCCTGCGGCATGGACTTTGACGCCCGCTACTACTGCAGCTACCTGCAGGACAAGTTCACCACGCTATACGAGCTGTAAGGCATAACCGACACGCCAACGCAAAGGGGACGCCGCGGGTTGGTTCCGCGGCGCCCCTTTTTCATCTAAGCCAGAGACCGGCACTTGGGGCCGTTTGCAGCGTCGAGCAGTTACGCGGTTTGGTAAAACCGCGTAACTATAAAGCTTCCAGTGCGTTGGCGATGCGCTTCATGGCGGCATCGGCGGATGCTTGGTCGGGCGCCTCGGCCAGCACGCGGATAACCGACTCGGTTCCGCTCTTGCGCACGAGCACGCGGCCCTCGCCTGCCAGCGCAGTCTCGGCCTCGGCGATGGCGTTCTGCACGCCCATGTTCTCGAGCGCGGCGTCCTTATCCGCTACGCGCACGGCAACCTGCGCCTGCGGCAGCAGCTTGCACGGAGCCGTGAGCTGCGAGAGCGTCTCGCGCTCGGCACGAATCACTTCCATCACGCGCAGCGAGGTCATAATGCCGTCGCCCGTGCGCTCGATATCGCCAAAGATCGTATGGCCCGTCTGCTCGCCGCCCAGGCTGTAGCCGCCCTCGCGCATCTTGGCATACACGTGACGGTCGCCCACGCCGCTGGTCACGGCGCTCAGTCCGGCAAGCTCCAGCGACTTGACCAGACCAAAGTTGCTGGCGATCGTCGGCACCACGGTACCGCCCGAAAGGCGACCGTGCTTGTTCAGATACACGCCACACACGTACAGGATCTGGTCGCCGTCTACCACGCGACCGCGCTCGTCAACGGCCAAGCAGCGATCGGCATCGCCGTCATAGGCAAAGCCCACGTCCAGGCCCTGCTCCACCACGTGGCGCTGCAGGCGCTCCATATGCGTGGAGCCGCAGTCGACGTTGATGTTAAAGCCATCGGGCGCGGCGTTGATCACGCGCACGTCGGCACCGAGCGCGTCAAACACCGGCTTGGCCACCGAGGAAGCCGAGCCGTTGGCGCAGTCGATACCGATCTTGACGCCCTGCAACGAAAAGTTCGCGCTGGCGATGAGCGAAGCGATGTAGCGGTTGCGGCCCTGCATATAGTCCACCGTGGCGCCGATGTGGTTGCCCGTGGCCAGCGGTACCTCGCTCTTGCCATCGATGTAGTCTTCGATGAGCTCCAGTACGTCCTCGTCCATCTTAAAACCGTCGCTATTGACGAGCTTAATGCCGTTATCGCAAAACGGGTTGTGGCTCGCGCTGATCATGATGCCGCAATCGAAGCAGCCCTCCACGGTCTGATGCGCCACGCCCGGCGTCGGGATCACGTGCAGCATGTAGGCGTCCGCGCCGCTCGCGACCAGGCCGCTCACCAGCGCCGCCTCGAACATATAGCTCGAGCGACGCGTGTCCTTGCCCACGATCACGCGCGCCTTGGCCCCGCGGTTGGCGCCGTAATACCAGCCCACAAAGCGGCCGATCTTATAAGCGTGCTCTACCGTCAGCCCAACGTTGGCCTCACCGCGAAAGCCGTCGGTGCCAAAGTACTTCATATCTTACTTATCCTATTCGAACGTTTGAGCGGTTGGCGTGGTACGAACCTTAAGCTCTTTGTGCCCAGAGTCCTTCGAAGTCGTGACCGTGTACTCGACCTTTATGTCTTGTCCAAGAAGCATGTGGACACCGCCCCATGCAACCTTCAAGCCATCGTGCGTCGCTTCGTTCATCTCGATAGAACCGGAGCCCGAAGTCTTAATGTCCGAAATGCTGCCTCCCGCAGGAGCATAGAGATAAAGCCTCAGCACCTCATCATCAATATCCTGGCTAATGCCGTTATGGCCCTGGAAATAACCAGGCATCTCGGCCTTCTCCTGGGGGGTCATCGTGTTTTTGAGCGAGGTGGTCACTCGATACGTCGTCGAGCCATCGGCATTTTCAACCGAAGAATCGATGGTGACTCGCTTATCGAGGAACCAATCCATCTTTGAATAGCTGTAGTTGTTCACATAGACGCCCAAAATCGGAGCCTCCGACGTATCGGTTTGGAGAGCGCCCGATATTCCAAGAGCCTTCGCGGCCTTTTCCTCGTCATCATTTCTCGAATACATGAGGATGCGACCCTCGGAAGCGCCCTTTTCGATGGCGGCAGCAATCTTAGTAATATCGCTGGAGCCCAGTTCGTCCACGATCTTGTTAAAAGCTGATCCGGCAACCGCCGCAAAAATGGCGTCCTGTTCCTCTACCGGGTAATTCCAATAAATATCGTGCAGCAGCACCTTTGCGGCGTTGCTTCCATCAACGACGGTGCCGTCAGGAAGCTGTGTGCCGCCTACAACGCCGAGCATATACTGCAAAAATACCGGATCGACTGCAAATACGCCGTCGATGTCATCTCCGACAATGGCCTTCTGCATATCGCTGGCAAGCTGAGCCGCACGCGGATAATCAGGCGTCATCGTAACGTCGCCCATCGTGTATCCGAGCGTGTTGAATCCGGTCAGGCCCCATCCGGTCGTGAACAAGTTTGCCTCTTCATCGGTGATGGGAAGCGGGCTCAAAGGCTCTTTCATCATGTCGACTTTGACAAAATCGCCCAGTTCGAGCTTACCGTCAGTCACCGACATCACGCCGCGAGAACCGGGGAAACCGCCGCAGGCGCGGATCTCGACATTGCTCATCGCGAGCACAAGGTAATGACGCGTCTGACCGTTGGCGCCGAGCATCTGGGGAAGGACGGGGGCGACCTTCTCCGCCGCGTCAACCGCACCGTTGAGGGTGGCAAAGCCGTCCTTGGCCTTATCGACCAGCTCGGTCACCTGAGAAATATGAGTATCGCCAATGCCCTGGATCTTCTCGTTGGCGCTCTTGAACACCTTCGAGCTGCTGGAAAGCGAATCGGCGACCGCCTGCAGCGCGGACACGTTAATCATGCCGTCCTGGAACAGTTTGCCGGGCGTAGCCTGCGAAAGGTTATCGGCCATGGGAACCAGCGCATTGCTCGAGACATCGGACAGGGCGTCAATCATGGTGCGGGCCGCATTGATATCGCTGCCATACACCGGGATAAACGAAGCCGCCGTCCACAGCGGGCTCGAAGTCTCCGCCTTCATGCTGTCGCAGAGCTCATCGATCTTCTTCGCGTCGTCAGGCAGCGTCGAAAAATCGCCCGACGTGACCTTGTCCTTAAGGCCACCGACGATCTCGACAGCCTCCTTCGCTTCGCTCTTTACGGTCTTTGCCGAGTTAAGCAGCATAAAGCCGCTTGCGCCAAACGCAACGAGAAGCACCGCGACTACAGCGGCGATAATGGCGCCGGTGTGACGCTTTTTGCGCTCGCCCTTGCGATGGCGATGACGGACCAGACCGTCAGAGGTCGAACTCGACGAAGCGTCGCTACCGTAGTTCAAGCCAAAATCGTAATAATCTTCCTTGGAACCCGAGCCCGCAAACTCGGCACCGCTATCATCCAGGCGGGCGAACGTGCCAGTCTCGGAGGCGCCGGTGTAGATCGTGCCAAGGTTACCCGTAAGCCCCGCGCCACCGGCAGAGGGAGTATTGTTGTCGGCCTTGCCGGCATTAACGTTGCCGGCGGCATTCGCGGCGTTGGCAGCACCTGCGTTGTTCGCAGGTGCCGAAGGAGCCCCGGTCGGCTGCGACGCGGAGGTTGCACCGCCCGCAAAGACATTCCCTCTTGCACGGCCGGTCTTTTTTGCCTTTTGAGACTGCTCGTACAGAGCGGTAAACATCGCCGTCTCGCCCGGGGACACGCGCTTACCGGAGCCGCCCTGTCCAGCGTCGCCCGGCGTGCCGGCCTTACCAGCCCCGTTCGGACGCGGCGGAACTGCAGGACGGCCGCTATCGCTGCCCTTAAAGTGATTACCAGCCATAAAGAAATCCTCGCAATTGAGTCGCAATGAAAAAGTCCATAACGTTACTAGTTTATGGCATTTTGAGCATCGACAGCTAAACTCCAGACACGGACATCAATTGGCGAAAATGCGGCACAACACCTTTTCTGTCTTGGCGGCGGCGTCAACTACACCGTAAGGAACATCATCACGATGATCATGGCAAAGCCGATAAGGTCGGTCGGCAAAAACACCGTGCCCAGCATAACGGCGCTGGTGATGGTCGCCGAAACCGGCTCCACAGTTCCGATGAGGCTCGCACGCACCGAGCCGATGTCCTTAACGCCCTGCATATAGAGCATGTAAGCAAAAAACGAGCCGATAACCACGAACACCGCGAGCGCCTCGATACCGGCGGCATCGAGCGCCGGCATATGCGCCCAGGGCTGCACGAAGACGCACGAGACCACGCCCGCCGTGAGCATTGCCGAGCCCGTGACGATGGGGCTGCCGTATTCGGGCAGGATCTTGGCGGGAATCACCGCCATACACGCGGCGCTGACCGCACACATAAGACCTGCCGCCAGGCCAAGCGGCGAGATATTCAGGCTGGTGGGGTCGCCGCCGGTGGCGATTAAAAAGGTTCCACCCAGAGCCAGGCGAATGCCGATGACTTCGCGAGTACGCGGCATGCGGC
This sequence comes from uncultured Collinsella sp., assembly GCA_900554985.1. Classification (GTDB taxonomy): domain Bacteria; phylum Actinomycetota; class Coriobacteriia; order Coriobacteriales; family Coriobacteriaceae; genus Collinsella. Next base: position 6,637 of record USJQ01000046.1, read on the forward strand.
GATCGGTCACGCAGGCGTAGCCCATGATGATAACGAGCTGCAGGCACTGGAGTACCGTCGCGGTTCCGGCATTAGTCAGGCGCACGGCCGAAAGATAGCAAAACTGGTTGAACAGCAAGCCAAAGGCGGTAAAGAGCAGCAGCTGCTTGCGATCAGCGGGTGTGGCCCAAAGCTTGACCAGGCGTGCGCGGTCGCGCGTGACAACCACAGCCATAAAGAGCAGGCCGGCGAGAATCTGACGCACGCTCATAAGCCACAGCGTATCGACAGGGTAGGTATCGAACAAAAAACTCGCGCTGGTGCCCGAGAAGCCCCAAAACGAACCGCCCACCAGCGAAGCCAAGACGCCCGTGATCATCTTGCGCGTCGCAGCGCTGTTCAGGCGGTCGCGCCATGCGCGACGGGTGTTGCGGCTGAGCTCGTCGGTGCCCTCGGGCACATCAATGTTCGATATATCGGTCATCGGCACCGAAGCCCCTGCGCCTTCGACCTGCTCGGCACACTCTTTGCTCATTCCACTCCCCCGAAACAGTCTGGAAGCAATTCGGCTTACCTTACCACGGCGAAGGCACCAGCTGGAGGCTTGTCCGCTTATCGGTAGGACAATTCCGCAGGTGTCTTTCCATAGCTCGATACCGCAATGGCCTTGCATTATGCGACAGCCAAATCGCGGCAACAGGCTCTTTTGAAATGGATACGACAAAGCCCCCGAATTCCACAATGTAAGCGATTTTTAAAAATGTTCTTGCCACCGAGTTCAGGCTCCGTTATATTATCCCTTGCGCGCTTGCGCACCCTTGATCGGGCGTTTAGCTCAGGGGGAGAGCGCTTCCCTGACACGGAAGAGGTCAGAAGTTCAAATCTTCTAACGCCCACCAAATGTTCGCAGCTCAGAGGCTATGTCCTCTGGGCTGTTTTGTTTTGCCACCAAGCACGCCGCCAAATAAGCCGCCAAATATTGATCCAAGGTCTGTACGCGATGGTCTTCGCATCCCGTGGGGGCGCCGGCAGATTGCATGTGTCCTGGTCCATCGTGACCGCAACATGTTGGTCAAGCA
>USJQ01000047.1 GCA_900554985.1 uncultured Collinsella sp.
GAGCGCACAGCATTTGCATTGCTATCAAGTCGCGTCGCCGCCGTTCTGGTCCCTGGCCCGGCGCAGGGCGAACTTGCCATCCAATGCCAAGCGCACAGCTGCTCGCTCAATCAGGCTGCCGTAATCGCAACCAGCCAACGCGGTCTGCCCCTTCTCCTGGAAGCCGGTACCGCGCTCACCCTTCGCGGCGCCGGATACGAAAACGAGGCCGCCGCCGACATGGTCTTTAAACCACGATCGAGCGGCGGCCTCGCAGCAGCCATTGAATATGCGTGCAGGCTCGTTGCCTAAAAGGACAAGCTAGAAACCAAAGCCAAAGCCTGTTCCGGTAATAGCCGAGTACATAAAGTAAACGTTAATCACGTTGAGGAACACACCCGTGATGCAGCCGTTTCGCAGGTAGCGCTCGCACACGATGCGCGCCATGGCGGCGGAGTCATCATTGTTTTTAGCCTGACGTCCTGCCGTAAAGTACGTCGCCACGCCCAGCAGCAGGTTGAGCACCGGCAGTGCCAGCAGCTCGTAGCTCTTGCCCCAGCGCGTCACCTCACCGGCCGCGTTAAACTTCGTTGCCACCTCGGGACCAATGTTGGGGATAACACACGCTGCAACCACCAGCGGAATCACCGCAAGTACGAGCAACGCAATACCCATGTAGCCAGCTTTTTTGCCATATTTAAACATATGCGTCGTCCTTACACGTTAAAGCGGAAGTGCACGACGTCGCCATCGGCCATGACATAGTCCTTGCCCTCAATACGCAGCTTGCCGGCAGCCTTGGCGCCCTGCTCGCCACCAAGCTCGATGTAGTCGTCGTAGCCAATGACCTCGGCCTTAATAAAGCCGCGCTCAAAGTCGGTGTGAATGACGCCGGCGGCCTGCGGGGCGGTCGCGCCCTGGCGCACCGTCCAGGCCTTGACCTCCATCTCGCCGGCCGTAAAGAACGACTGCAGGCCGAGCAGCTTGTAAGCGGCCTGCGCGAGCACGTCCAGACCAGGCTGCTCCAGGCCCAAGCTCTCCAGGTAGTCGGCCGCATCCTCGGGATCGAGCTCGGAAAGCTCGGCCTCGATCTTGGCGCAGATGGGCAACGGCTTGACACCGTCGATGGGCGCCAGGCCCTCGTTGAGCATGTCCTCGTCTACGTTGGCCACATACAGGATGGGCTTCATGGTGAGCAAGAACAGGCCCTTGGCAGCGGCGCGCTCCTCGTCGGTCATCTCCATGGATGCGGCGCGCTTGCCCTCGTTGAGCCAGGCAAGCAGACGCTTGGCCACCTCGAACTTGGGCATGAGCTCCTTGTCGCGCTTGGCCTCCTTCTCGAGCTTGGGCAGCTGCTTCTCGAGCGTGCCCATGTCGGCCAGGATGAGCTCGACGAACTCGCCGGTACGGCCCACTTCGCGCATAACGTTGGGATCCTTAAAGTAGCGAACGACCTCGCAGATGGCGTCGGTCTCGCGGATGTTTGCCAAGAACTGGTTACCCAGACCCTCGCCCTCGTTAGCGCCCTTCACCAAACCTGCGATGTCGACAAACTCAACCGTAGCCGGCACAATGCGGCCCGGGTTGACGATGTCGGCGAGCTTTTGCAGGCGGCTATCGGGCACATCGACGATACCCACGTTGGGGTCGATCGTGGCGAACGGGTAGTTGGCGGCAAGGCCGGTCTTTTTGGTAAGCGCGGTGAACAGCGTCGACTTGCCCACGTTGGGCAGGCCCACGATACCGATGGAAAGGGACACGACAGCTCCTTTTGATACAGGTACTTCAAACTGCATAAGTATAGCGCCGCCGCAGCATCCGGGCGAATCCGGACACCGCGGCGGCACGAATGAAGCAGAGATTGGGGTCGCCGACTAGCCTGCGAGCTTTTCCACCTGGTCGAGCACCTTGTTGAGCTTTTCCTTTGCCTCGGCCTTGACCTTCTGGGCTTCTTCGTGGGCCTTAGCCTTCTGGGCGGCCTTTTCCTCGGCTTCGGGATCGACGACGACCAGATTGGACGCGTCGTGCTCAACCAACTTGAGCGCATGCTCGGGGCACACCTTGACGCAGGCACCACAGCCCAAGCAATACGTGGATTCCAGTGCAAAGCGGCCGCTTCCCACCAGATCGCAGGCAAACGTGGGACACACGTTGACGCACTCGCCACACGACGTGCACTTGTCAAAATCGCACTCCGGCGTGCTCACCTGCATGTTCTGGGCAAGCTCGGGGTGGTTTTGCAGCGTCGAGAGCACCAGCTGCCGCCCGTGCGTAAGCGTACGGCGACGCTTGGTCGTCGTGGTGCCGCACATGGTGTTGAGCGTGCGCTCGAGCTGGGTAATCTGGTGGCGGTGGGCTTTGAGCTTCTGCGTCACCGAGGCCAGCGCCGCCGTTGCCGGGTTGAGCTTGGTCACGGTAAGGCCCGTGGTGCGGGCGATCTTTTCCATGTACTCCTTGCGCTCGTACTCACGGCGCTTATGGCATTTGAGGCTCTTGGGATCGACCTCCAGACCCATGCCCGTGCCTGCCCACTCCTCGGCGGTAGCAATGGCCTCGCCCAGGATGTCCTCGCCACCGGTGTTACGGCACTTATCGCACACGCCCAACGGCAGGTACACACTCACGTTAGGATAGTCGGCCAGTACCGAGAACCAGGTCTCGGCTGTAATATCGCCCACGCAGGCAACGACGACCTCGTTTTCGCGCGGCATGCGCTTAAGGGCGCGCGTGCAGGTGACGTAGGCGGTCTCGTGGCTCGTAGCAGCAGAGACGATATCGTCATACAGATTTTTGGGCGCCAGGCGCGGCGAGATGATCGCCTCGGTCGGACAGGCGGCGGCGCACAGGCCGCACTTGCGACAGGAGTCGAGGATCTCGATGGCGTCTTCCTCGACCTCGATAGCGTTGACCGGGCACACGTCCATGCACGCGGTGCAACCGCTCTTTTCGTTTTTGCAGGTCAGGCACGGAATGGTGTTGCCGCGCGGGCGCTCCTTATAGTCGGCAGGATTCCACTGCGGCGCCGACGGATCGAGTGCATCGGTCACACCGCCAAGCGGGTTTTTAAGAAAGGCGAAACCCTTGCTGATCTCGATTATGTCATCAAATAGATCGTGTTCCTGCGCCATGCGCGGCCCCTCCCTGAGCAGTGCAAACAAGCAAGAGATAATGATACGCTATGAGCCCACGCCTCGGGCAAATTACACGCGGAGCACCTTTGAGGCAAATAACCCATGGCCTATCGCAGCCTCGATTGCACAAGGTCGATCAAGCGCCAAGCTATGCCTCCCGCATGAGCTGCACGAGCTTTTGTTTGGTCGCCTTGGCCTGCTCGTTGGCCATATTGCGTTCGTTTCTAAAGGCCGCATCCGCAACGCTCATCAGATCGGCATCGGAAATCTCGCCAAGGCCCAGCTCCTCGAGCGTCGTCGGCAGACCGACGCGCTGGCAAAACTCGAGCACTTGTTCAAGCTCGGGAGCACGCTCCAAACGAAGCTGAACCACCAGGCCAAATGCCACGGCCTCACCATGCATGGCCTTGCACTCGGGCAGAATCGTCAGACCGTTGGCGATGGCATGAGCCAACGCCAAACCACCGCTCTCAAAGCCGACACCCGAAAGCAGAATATTGCACTCGATCAGGCGCTCAACCGCCGGCGTTATTCGACCCTTCTTGAGGTCACGCTTAGCGGCGATGCCACATTCCATAAGCGTGTCGTAGCAGGCACGTGCCGCGACCAGTGCCAAGTGCCCCGGCGCGCCACCGTGCTCGTTCGCACCTCTCGCCGCGGCGCACGAACGCGCCTCGAAGTACGTTGCCAGCGCATCGCCCATACCAGCGACCGTCATACGCAGTGGGGCCGCCGCGACCACGTTGGTATCGACCACGACCAGGTCTGGATTCTTCTCGAGCATCAGATAGCGATCGAACGACCCGTCCTCGTGATACAACACCGAAATCGCGCTGCACGGACCATCCATTGAGGCCGCCGTGGGGCATACACACAACGGCAGCTCAGCATAAAACGCAACGGCCTTTGCGATATCGAGCATCTTGCCGCCGCCAATGCCCACCACCATGTCGCAATACTCGGCCCGGGCTTCCTTGGCCATTTCAACAACGGCATCTTCCGTACACGGACCGTTGTAAATCTTAAAGAACGGCTCGCTCAGATCTTCATTCAGAAATCCATCGACGATCTGCCTGCACAGCCGATCCTCGGTGCCCTGGTCAAACAAGACATAGGCAGCGCAGCCCAACCATGACAAATACCTGCCCTGACGCGAGAGCTCGCCTGGTCCCTGAACATATCGTCCGGGACCGCCATATACCATGGGAAGCGCCATACGAGAATCCGCCCTTTCATCAACAACAATTGGTGCAAAGTAACCTGACCCCTTTGCACCATAGCAAAAAGGGGCAAAGCCATCTGTCGGCTTTGCCCCTTCCTTACCTTAGTTTACTCATCCATAAGGTAGTAGTGACCCAGTGCGTCGGCACCCAGGATGGCGTTGGCGACCATCTCAGGCGTCACCTCAAACGGCATGTTGCACATGGTGTCATCGGGCGCGCACGCAGCCTCGGCAACAATCATGGCCTTCTCGCGCGTAACCTCGGCAACGCCAAGCTCCTTCATCGTGACCGGCCGGCCCAGCTCAATGCAGAAGCCCAAGACTTCCTCGAGTTTCTCAGTCGGGGCATCCTCGAGTACCAGCTGGACGATGGTGCCAAAGGCGACCTTCTCGCCGTGATACATGCCGTGGCACTCGGGCAGCATCGTCAGGCCATTGTGGATGGCATGAGCAGCAGCAAGGCCCGAGCTCTCAAAGCCAATGCCCGAAAGCAGCGTATTGGCCTCGATGATATGCTCGACGGCAGGCGTGAGCGCACCCTTCTCCAGCGCGACCTTGGCCTTGACGCCATCGGCCATAAGCGTCTCGTAGCAGAGCTTGGCGAGCGCCAGACCGGCCATGCCGCCTTTGCCGCCGGCGCAGGTGCCGCCGTCGGCATCGTGCGTCGCCTGGGCCTCAAAGTAGGTTGCGAGCGCATCGCCCATACCTGCCACCGTCAGGCGCACCGGGCTCGCCGCGATAACCGTCGTATCCATAAGAACGATATTGGGGTTCGCCTTAAGGAACAGGTACTTATCGAACTGGCCGTCATCGGTATAGAGCACGGAGAGCGCCGAGCACGGGGCATCGGTCGAAGCGATGGTGGGGCAAATGATGACCGGGGACTCCAGGTAGTAGGCGACGGCCTTGGCGGTGTCGAGGATCTTGCCGCCACCGACGCCGACGATGATGTCGCAGCCGTTGTCGCGCGCGAGCGCAACCAGGCGGTCGACCTCGCCCTTGGAGCACTCGCCGTTAAAGTCCTCAAATAGCAGCTCGGCCTGGGCCTCGGCAAAACCGCCCTCGATCTTGGCACCGACGCGCTTCTTGCCCGAAGGCGTCACGATGACGAGGGCCTTAGCGCCGAGCGGCTCGACATAGGAGCCGAGCTTGGCGAGCTCGTCCGGACCCTGGATGTACTTGCTGGGGCTATTGAAAATTGCAGCCATAACTATCCCATTCTCTAATAATAAAAAAGGGGCTCCGTACGAATACGTGCGGAGCCCCTCGTTACGACAACAAGAGTCGATTAGAAATCGATGTCGGTGTCGTAGTAGCAGGCCTTGAGGATCTTCTCGAAGTCGGCAGCCTTGGTCTCACGCGGGTTCTCCGGCGTGCAGGCGTCGGTCTCGGCGTTCGCGGCGATCTCGGGCAGCTTGGCGAGGAACTCCTCCTCGGAAACCATCTGCGGGTTCTCGGCGTCGACCTTCACGCCACCATTTGCGTAATCCTTGATGGACTGCGGAATGTTGAGCTGGTCGTTGAGGTCGCGGATCTTCTGGACGAGCGCAGCGATGAGCTCCTCGTTGGTCTCGCCGGGAAGGTGCAGGATCTCCTTGGCCACGTAAGCGTAACGCTCGGCAGCACGGGGATCCTTGGAGTTCCACTGGATGACCTTGCCCAGGTACATGGCGTTAGCGGCACCGTGGATGATGTGGCCGTTCTCAAAGGCTGCACCGGTCTTGTGAGCCATGGAGTGAACGATGCCGAGCAGGCCCGAGGAGAAGGCGATACCGGCGATGCACTGAGCCTCGTGCATGTGCTGACGGGCCTCATGGTCGCCAGCATAGGACTTGGGCAGCCACTCGACGATCTCGCGGATGCCGTGCAGAGCGTTGGCGTCGGTGAACATAGAGGCGAAGGTAGAAACGTAGGCCTCCATGCAGTGGGTCAGAGCATCCATGCCGGTGTGAGCGCACAGCTTGGCGGGCATGGTGTAGGTGAGCTCGGGGTCGACGATGGCGACATCAGGGGTGATGTTGAAGTCGGCCAGCGGGTACTTGATGCCCTTGGCGTAGTCGGTAATGACGGAGAACGCGGTGACCTCGGTAGCGGTGCCGGAGGTAGAGGAGATGGCGCAGAAATGAGCCTTCTGACGCAGCTCGGGGAAGCTGAACGGCTGGATGATGTTGTCGAAGGACTCCTCGGGATACTCGTAGAAGACCCACATGGCCTTAGCGGCATCGATGGGCGAGCCGCCGCCGATGGCGATAATCCAGTCGGGCTCGAACTCGCGCATGGCTTCGGCGCCCTTCATGACCGTCTCGATGGACGGGTCGGACTCGACGCCCTCGAACAGCTTGACCTCCATGCCGGCCTCTTTGAGGTCGGCCTCGACGTCCTGCAAGAACCCGCCGCGACGCATAGAGCTACCGCCAGAAACGATGATGGCCTTCTTGCCCTTGAGGTTCTTCACCTCGTGGCGAGCGCCCTCACCAAAGTACAGATCGCGAGGATTGGTAAAACGTCCCATACTGTGCCTCCTAAACAAGCCCCTCTTAGACTTGTGTATATAACGGAGCACCCGATTGGCTCCGTTAGGACCGTTTTGCGCGTTGCCGGCGATGACAATGCGCGATGTCTAAACGTCTCAACGCTCAGACAAACACTATTTTACCGTTCTGGTTGGTCAGTTATTCACCTAAAGCCGCCAATGATGAAACGTTTTTTCTATCCCTGAAAACCCTTGTGTGGCATCCATACCCCCAAGCTGGGCAAACGTTTTATCAAGGTTGACTACATACCCCGGGCAGGACGGTGCCCCTCCAAAATATGCACCGTTCGCCGCCAAAAATCGACCGTTTGCGGCACCGTGATACCACTCGGTCGTCCAAGGTGCCGACATTTGTGCGACATCCGTCTTCGTGGTGCAAAGGTGCAAGTCTAAGTGCGGCACCCCCGGTGTGCCACATGCGGGTAAACTAGAACCTTATATAGAGACATTTGAACCCTAACCGCAGCAAAGGAGGCCCCATGGCATTCGATCCCATTCAAGAGGATTGCCATCGCCTCGTTCTTGAGGCCTTGCGCCGCGACAATATCCCGCTCACCGACGGTGCCGCCGTAGAGCGTCTGATGGAACAATTCACCCGCAACCCCGCACTGCTCATCGTGCACGACCGCGACCGCGCCGGGCACCTCATTGCCAAGGTAGTCGAGGCTGTCGACTACCGCATCCCCTTTATCCCCGACGACGCCCAGGCAGAGCAAGAAGAAGCCGCAGCCGAGAACATGCTCCGCGAGGCAGCCGCGCTCGATCCGGCCAACTGGGATGCCCAGCGCATGCTGACGGCGCTCACCGCCGAAT
>USJQ01000048.1 GCA_900554985.1 uncultured Collinsella sp.
TCAACGACCTGTTCGATATCTGCGAGGCGGCGCATCACGTGCCCGAGTGGATCATCATCTGCGGCATCGAGATTATCGGCTCGTTTGTGATCCTCTTTACCATCGCCCCGGTGCTGGCGCTCGCCATGGCCGTGGTGACGGCGGCGTTTGCGGTCATCATGTTTTGGCAGAACATGCGCATGCGCGAGGTCTTTAGCGACAACCGCAAAAAGATCAGCGGCATCAATGCGCAGCTGCAGGATTCGCTGGCGGGCATGCGCGTGGTCAAGAGCTTTGCCAATGAGGAGACCGAACGCTTCAAGTTCCGCGCCTCAAACAATCGCTATCTTTCGTCCAAGGAGAACATGTATCACGCCATGGGCGTCTATACCGCGACGTATGGCCTGCTTTCGGGTGTGCTCTATGTGATCGTGGTGTTGCTGGGCGGCTGGCTGGTCGCCCAGGGGCAGCTGCAGGCGGTCGATATGGCGACCTTTGCACTCTATATTTCGCTGTTCTGCACGCCGCTCGAGACACTCGTCAATTCGGCCGAAACGTATCAGAAGGCTATCGCCGGCTTTAAGCGTATGGACGAGGTGCTCTCGACCGCGCCGGATATCCAGGACAAGCCGGGCGCTACGGATCTGCAGGTGACTGCCGGCGCCGTGGAGTATCACGACGTGTGCTTTAACTACGAGGATGTTGAGCTGGGCGAGGGCGATGCCGACGAGCGTACCGTTATCGACCATATGGACCTGTCCATCAAGCCCGGGCAGACCATCGCTTTGGTTGGCCCTTCGGGCGGTGGCAAGTCCACGACCTGTTCGCTGCTGCCGCGCTTTTATGACGTGGCCGCCGGATCCATTAGCATCGACGGCCAGGACGTGCGCGATGTGACGCAGCAGAGCCTGCGTCGCGCCATCGGCCTGGTGCAGCAGGATGTCTATCTGTTTGACGGCACGATTGGCGAGAACATCGCCTACGGCAAGCCGGGCGCTACGGCAGGAGAGATCGCCGAGGCCGCCCGTCGCGCCAACATCGATGCCTTTATCGAGTCGCTTCCACAGGGCTATGACACGGTCGTGGGCGAGCGCGGCAGCCGTCTTTCGGGCGGACAGAAACAGCGCGTTGCCATCGCGCGCGTGTTTCTCAAGAATCCCAAAATCTTGATCTTGGACGAGGCGACGAGTGCTTTGGATAACGAGAGCGAGGAGGCGGTCCAGGAGTCGCTCGAAGAGCTGGCACGCGACCGTACCACAATCATCATCGCCCACCGTCTCTCGACCATTAAACACGCCGATGAGATTGCGACCGTTGAGCATGGTCGCGTTGTGGAGCGTGGCACGCACGAGGAGCTTCTCGCCCGTGGCGGCACCTATGCCCGTTACTATCGAATGCAGTTCGAAGGTGCGCGTGCGCACGAGCTCGACTGATTGATATGACAGGAAGTTTATGGCTGACAAGAACCCTTTGACTCCGGAAGAAGTGACGGAGTTATTCTCCGAAATCGATGCATCCGGTGTCTTGGATCCCACGCTTGCCAAAAAGCGAACCGAGCGCATGCGTGAGAAGGAGGCTGCGGCCAAGCGCGGTGACAAAGCGGCGCTAGCGCAGCTGCGCAGCGAGGACCGCGCGAGCCAGGCAAAACATATCGACCCGCTGTCCGAGGACGATCCTTCGGGCTCGCAGGTGAGCCATACCATTACGAAGACTGCCATGGCCGTGGTTATCGGCATCTTGGTGCTGATCGTGGGCATGCAGATTGGCTACGGCGTGATGCGTCGTCTGAACACCGCCAACCTGTCCGAGAGCGTTTCGGTCGATACCGTTTCGACGGCGCTGAAGGGCGGCCTCGAGTGGGGCAACGGCTTTACGCAGTTCCCGCTCGACTTTACCGTCGATGAAGCCGATGAGCGTACGGGCACGGTCGAGGTGACGGTGTTGGACACATCGTCTGCCAACGAGCTCGAGCTGCTGTCCAACGGGCAGATTCAGGCCGCGGCGCTTGCGACCAACGCGTTGCTCAACGATAAGATCGACCGCGTGGTGTATAACGTGCATGCCTATATCGACGAGGATAGCAACATTCAGCACGATTCCTTCTTTGGCATGTTTCCCGCCCAGGGCCACCAGAGCGCCATTTTGACGTTCGTGTGGACCAAGAGCTCATTCAACGCCACGAGTATCGACTGGAAGATGCGCATCGTGAGTATGGATGACACCATCGCCGAGCGCATTCAGAAGCAGGTGAACTCGGTGTCGTCGTTGATTGAGGATCCGGTGGTGAGCCAGACCAAGATTGACGAGGAAAAGGCCGAACGTGACCTGGAGCATCGTCTGCGTGGTCGCGAGATTTTCCGCGGCGGCAAGCCCGACCGAACGCCGTCCGATCTGCTGGGACAGGACAAGAAAAAGTAAGACGCCATCATCCCGCGTGAGCCACAAGCCCCGCGGGATGATTTTTCTGGGACGGGGATTAAAAAATCATTATGCATAGAAAGTCATAATTATCATTTCGTAAACATTTCGATGAAATTAACGCCATGAGGCATGCTTGCGGTTACAATACCGCGAGGCCTAACTACACACCTTTAAGCCGGTCCTGTGAGACCGGGAAGGAGAATTATGGCGAACAACCATACTGCGGGCGCTGCCGCCCGCACCTTCGCGCCCAGCGAGCTTTGCCAGCGTATGCTGGCCAAAACCAGCAAGGGCACCTGCGGTCCCTGCATCCTGTATCTTGAGGATGGGACCATTTTTTATGGACGTGCATGCGGCGCCGAGGGCACCGCGACCGGCGAAGTCTGCTTCAACACCTCGCTCGAGGGCTACTTTGAGGTCATGACCGACCCGAGCTATGCCGGCCAAATCGTAACCATGACCTATCCGCAGATCGGCAACTACGGTATCGACGAGACCGACGTCCAGTCGGCCTTCCCCGGCGACGCCGTGCGCCCTGCGAGCGCTCCGGCTATGCGCGGCATGATCGTTCGCGACATGTGCGCCACGCCTTCTAACTGGCGCTCGGCCGTCAGCGTGCCGGAGTACCTGCGCGCTCACGGCATCGTCGCTATCGAGGGTATCGACACCCGCGCTCTGGTGCGCCATCTGCGCGACAATGGTTCCAAGATGGGCATTATCTCGACCGAGATCTTCGACGTCGACGAGCTTGCCGAGCGTCTGGCCGCAGCGCCCACGCTGGTAGGCGAGAACCTGGTCAAGACCGTAAGCTGCCCCGCGCCCCACGAGTTTGTGGCCGCCGACCTGCCTGCCACGCATGACTTTGCGCTTTCGGCTGCCGCTCCTGCCCGTCACAAAGTGGTCGCCTACGACTGCGGTGTGAAGCGCGGCATTCTGGAGGGGCTGGTCCGCGCCGGCTGCGACCTTACCGTCGTGCCGTGGGATACGCCCGCCCAACAGGTGCTCGACATGAATCCCGATGGTGTCTTTTTGTCCAATGGCCCCGGCGACCCCGACGCCGTGGTGGAGACCTATGAGCAGGTGCAGCAGCTGATCGGCAAGGTGCCGGTCTTTGGCATTTGCCTTGGTCACCAGATGATCAGCCTGGCCTGCGGCGCCCAGATGGAAAAGCTTAAGTTCGGTCACCGCGGTGGCAACCAGCCGGTCATGAACCTGGTAAGTCGTCGCGTGGAGATTACCGCGCAAAACCATGGCTTTGGCCTGCTGTTCCCCAGCTTGGGCAAGCTTGTCCCCGAGCTTTCCGGCGGCGAGACCGAGCATGCGGCCGATGGAGATCTGCGCGTCTGGGTGCGCCGCGGCATCGCGCCGGTCGTGATGAACGAGCGCTTTGGCCGCATTCGCCTGACACATGTGAACCTTAACGACGGCACCGCCGAGGGCGTCCAGCTGCTCGACGCCCCGTGCTTCTCGGTCCAGTACCACCCCGAGGCCTCGCCTGGCCCCACCGATGCCCACTATCTCTTTACCGCCTTTACGCGACTCATGGACGGCGAGGAGAACTACCTGGACATCGACACCGCGAAGGACCGTCTTGCCGGATGGAACTTTGCCGACGCTACCGAGACCGAGGAGAACTAACATGCCCAAGCGTACTGACATCAAGCGTATCCTCGTTATTGGTTCGGGTCCCATCGTCATTGGCCAGGCCTGCGAGTTCGATTACTCCGGCGCCCAGGCCTGCAAGGTGCTCAAGGAGGATGGCTTCGAGGTCATCCTGGTCAACTCCAACCCGGCGACCATCATGACCGACCCGGGTCTTGCCGACCGCACCTATGTCGAGCCCATCACCGCCGAGTTTATCGAGCGCGTAATCAAGAAAGAGCGCCCGGACGCCCTGCTGCCCACGCTGGGCGGCCAGACCGGTCTGAATGCCGCCGTCGAGCTGGCAAAGGACGGCACGCTCGACAAGTACGGTGTCGAGATGATCGGCTGTGACCTTGCCGCCATCGAGCGCGGCGAGGACCGCAAACTCTTTAACGAGGCCATGGCCGAGATCGGCCTGGAGGTCGCGCGCTCGGGCTATGCCTACAGCGTGGCCGACGCCGAGGCTATCGCCGAGCGCGTGGGATATCCCTGCGTACTGCGCCCGAGCTTTACCCTCGGTGGCGCCGGCGGCGGCATCGCGCATACCCACGAGGAGCTCGTCTCCATCGTGAGCCAGGGCCTTGAGCTCTCGCCTGCCCATGAGGTGCTGGTCGAGGAGTCCATCGAGGGTTGGAAAGAGTATGAGATGGAGGTCATGCGCGACCACGCCGGCAACGGCATCATCGTGTGCTCCATCGAGAATCTCGACCCCATGGGCGTGCACACCGGCGACTCCATCACCGTGGCGCCGGCGCAGACACTAAGTGACCTTGAGTACCAGCGCATGCGTGTCGCCTCGCTCGCCATCTTGGAGAAGATCGGCGTCGAGACCGGCGGCTCCAACGTGCAGTTTGCCGTGAACCCCCAGACCGGCCGCCTGATTGTCATCGAGATGAACCCGCGCGTGAGCCGTTCGTCCGCACTGGCCTCCAAGGCCACGGGCTTCCCCATTGCCAAGGCCGCCGCTCGCCTGGCCGTGGGCTACACGCTCGACGAGATCGTCAACGATATCACCAAGGCAACGCCCGCCTGCTTTGAGCCCACGATCGACTACTGCGTGGTCAAGGTGCCGCGCTTTGCCTTCGAGAAGTTTAAGGGTACCGACCCCACGCTCACCACGCGCATGAAGGCCGTGGGCGAGATCATGGCGATCGGCCGCACCTTTGAGGAGGCCTTCGGCAAGGCCATGCGCTCACTGGAGGACGGTCACCAGGGCATCTGCGCCGGTGGCAAGGAGGGTGCCGACAAGCTGAGCGACGACGAGCTCGCTCAGGCCGTGGCAACCCCGACCGAGCACCGCATCTTCTTTGTGGTCGAGGCCCTGCGCCGTGGCTGGGACATCGCCCGCATCCATGCCATCTGCGGTATCGATCCGTGGTACCTCAACCGTATCAACGACATGGTGCAGGTCCAGGAGAGCATCCGCGGCCTGCGCGTGGAGGATATCGACGCCGACGCGATGCGCCTGCTCAAGCAGTACGGCACGAGCGACGCCGAGATTGCCGCGCTGACCGGCTCCGATGAGCGCTTTGTGCGCGCCTACCGCAAGGGCCTGGGCGTGGTTCCCAGCATGAAGACGGTCGATACCTGCGCGGCCGAGTTCTCGAGCGCCACGGAGTACCACTACAAGACGTACGAGAACATCTACCGCACGAGCCCGGTCGCCAAAAAGTGTGTGGCCCCCGACGAGACCACGCCGGCAGATAAGCCCAAGGCGATGATTCTGGGTGCCGGACCCAACCGTATTGGCCAGGGTATCGAGTTTGATTACTGCTGCGTGCATGCGAGCTATGCGCTGGCGGCCCGCGGCTTTGAGACCATCATGGTCAACTGCAACCCCGAGACCGTTTCGACCGACTACGACACGTCCGACCGCCTGTACTTTGAGCCGCTCACCTACGAGGACGTCATGGACGTCATTGACGTTGAGCGCCCCGACGGCGTCGTGGTGACGCTCGGCGGCCAGACTCCGCTTAAGCTGGCGCGCATGCTCGAGGAGAGCGGCGTGAACATCATGGGCACCAAGCCCGATGCCATCGACTTTGCCGAGGACCGCGAGCGCTTCGCCGCTCTGCTCGACAAGTTAGGCATCATGTACCCGCCGGCGGGCCAGGCCACCTCGTTTGAGGAGGCCGAGGCCGTTGCCGCACACATTGGCTACCCGCTGCTGGTGCGTCCGAGCTATGTGCTGGGCGGCCGCGGCATGATGATCGCCTACGATGCCGAGCATCTGCGCGATTACATGGCCGAGGCTGCGCGCATTAGCCCCGACTACCCGGTGTATCTGGACCGCTTCCTGGAGGGTGCGATCGAGTCCGATGTCGACGCCCTGTGCGATGGCGAAGAGGTCTACATCGGCGGTATTCTGGAGCATATCGAGGAGGCCGGTATTCACTCAGGCGACTCCGCGACCTGCATCCCGCCGTTTAGCTTTAGCGAGAGCCTGCAGGCGAAGCTCCGCGAGACCACGCGCCGCATCGCGATGGCGCTGGGAGTCCGCGGCCTGGTCAACGTGCAGTACGCCATCAAGGGCGAGACCGTCTACGTGATCGAGGCCAACCCGCGTGCCAGCCGTACCGTGCCGTTTATCTCCAAGGCCACCGGCGTGCCGCTGGCCAAGTGCGCGGCGCGTATCATGGCGGGCGATTCCATCGCGAGCTTGGGCCTGCCGAGCGATGAGCGTCAGCTGGACTGGTTCTGCATGAAGGAAGCCGTTATGCCCTGGGGCCGTTTCCCGGGCGCCGACGTTATCCTGGGGCCCGAGATGAAGTCGACGGGCGAGGTCATGGGTATCGCCAAGAGCTATCCCGAGGCATACGCCAAGACGCAGCTGGCGATCGACTACAAGCTGCCCGACCCGAGCGCCGGCAAGGTGTTCATCAGCGTGTGCGACCGCGACAAGCGTCATATCCTTTCGGTCGCGCGTATCCTGCGCTACCTGGGCTTTGATATCTGCTCCACCGAGGGCACGGCGCGCGTGCTGCGCGGCGGCAACGTGACGTGCGAGATCGTGGAGAAGATTAGCGGCCCGCACGACGGCGAGCGCCCCAACATCGGCGACCTCATTGCCGATGGCAAGATCGCGGTGATCATCAACACGCCGTACGGTCCGGGCTCGCGTGGCGACGGCTATCTGCTGCGCACCGAGGCGGTGCGCCGCGGTGTGACCTGCGTGACCGCGATGTCTGCCGCTAACACGTATGTGAGTGCCATCGAGGCGGTGCGCGAGGACCAGCAGGGTCACGGCAGCGCCAACGACATGGGCATGGACGTCATCGCCCTGCAGGACCTGCCGCAGCACACGGTGTAGTGTGACCTGGTCGGCCGGGGCGGCAGCCGGACACTTCCTCTCGGAAACTGGGCTTCGCGAAGTTTTCCGAGAGGAAGGTCCGCCTCCCGCCCCGGCCTGCGGTGACTTGGCCACACCGTGTGCTGCCGAAGGGGCTTTGCGTGATGACTAGGGCTAAATAAAAGGCTCTGTTAGACCAAATTTGACACGATCGGCTGTTCGTCGAACCGGAAAATAATCGGGCTATCCCCGCCCATCGCG
>USJQ01000049.1 GCA_900554985.1 uncultured Collinsella sp.
TGTTGGTCGAGCAGAATCTTTTGGATTCTTTGGGCGTGAGCGGCTTGGTTTTGGTAGGATGTGTCAGCGGCTTGACTAAGGGGGTTTTATAACTGCCATGCAGGTAGCCGTGTTGGTAACGTTTTACCGACTTGTCAAATACCCCTCATTTTTAATGCGTCTGCAAAATGACCAATTGCTTTGACCTGCTGAAACACTATATGTTGTGTTTGACCTAAAAAAAGAATACAGGATATAGATGCTTCTTTGTCGTATGATAGATGGCGGACAGAGAACGAAGACCTTAACTGCCTCTTTTGAACGTGTCCTTGGCAGGCCCTGCCGGGCATCGTTTGGCTCTGAAGCGCAATGAGGCTACGACGCGAAAGAGGCAAGAGGATGAAGATCATCAAGCGCAGCGGCACCGAGGTTGTCTTTGACATCGATAAGATCGTCAATGCCATCCGCGCCGCAAACTTGGAGGTCGAGGAGAGCTCTCGTCTTACCGACCGCCAGGTGGTTTATGCGGCGCAAAACGTCGCCGAGGCATGCGAGAACGCGGGCCACACCGTTTCGGTCGAGGAGATCCAGGATTTGGTCGAGGACGAGATCATGCGTCTCGACTGCTACGAGGTCGCCCGCCACTACATCATCTATCGCTATGTTCAGAGCCTGAAGCGCCAGAAGAACACGACCGACGACAAGATTCTGTCGCTGATCGAGCGCAATAACGAAGAGGTCAAGCAGGAGAACTCTAACAAGAACCCGACCGTCAATTCCGTCCAGCGCGACTATATGGCCGGCGAGATTTCAAAGGATCTGACTCAGCGTGTGCTGCTGCCCCAGGAGATCGTGGATGCCCACAATGAGGGCCTGATCCACTTCCACGATTCTGACTACTTTGCCCAGCACATGCATAACTGCGACCTGGTGAACCTGGAGGACATGCTCCAGAACGGCACCGTTATCTCGGGCACGCTGATCGAGAAGCCGCACAGCTTCTCGACTGCCTGCAACATCGCGACGCAGATTATCGCCCAGGTTGCTTCCTCCCAGTACGGCGGCCAGTCTATTTCGCTGACCCATCTTGCCCCGTTTGTTGAGGTGAGCCGTCAAAAGATTCGCGGCGAGGTTGCCCGCGAGCTCGAGGAGCTCGGTGTTTCGGCATCTGCCGAAAAGGTCCGTGAGGTCGTTGAGGACCGTCTGCGCGATGAGATCCGTCGCGGCGTCCAGACGATTCAGTATCAGGTCGTGACCCTTATGACCACCAATGGCCAGGCGCCGTTCGTGACGGTCTTTATGTATCTCAATGAGGCCCGTACGCCCCAGGAGAAGCACGACCTTGCCATGATCGTGGAGGAGACGCTTCGTCAACGCTATGAGGGCGTTAAGAACGAAGCCGGTGTGTGGATTACCCCGGCATTCCCCAAGCTTATCTACGTGCTCGAGGACGATAACATTCGCGAGGATTCGCCGTACTTCTATCTGACCAAGCTCGCCGCCAAGTGCACCGCCAAGCGCATGGTGCCCGATTACATCTCCGAGAAGAAGATGCGCGAGCTCAAGCTGTCGAAGGGCGAGACCGCCGGCAACGGCGATTGCTACACCTGCATGGGTTGTCGCAGTTTCCTGACGCCCGACCGCTCGGGCAACGGCTTTAACAATGTTGCCAACGCGCTGAACTATGACCCGACCAAACCTAAGTACTATGGCCGCTTTAACCAGGGTGTTGTGACCATCAACCTGCCCGATGTCGCGCTGAGCTCGCATCAGGACATGGACAAGTTCTGGAAGATCTTCGATGAGCGCCTTGAGCTGTGCCATCGTGCCCTGCTGTGCCGTCATGAGCGCCTGATGGGCACGCTTTCGGATGCCGCGCCGATTCTTTGGCAGTACGGTGCCCTCGCTCGTCTGAAGAAGGGCGAGACAATCGACAAGCTGCTCGTGGGCGGATACTCCACCATCAGCCTGGGCTATGCCGGCCTGTATGAGTGCGTCAAGTACATGACGGGCCACAGCCACACCGAGAAGGAGGGCACGCCCTTTGCCATGGCCGTCATGCAGCGCATGAACGACAAGTGCGCGGAGTGGAAGGCCGAAAGCGATATTGACTTCTCGCTGTACGGTACCCCGCTTGAGTCGACGACCTACAAGTTCGCCAAGTGCCTGCAGCGTCGTTTTGGCATCATCCCGGGCGTGACGGACAAGGGCTACATCACCAACAGCTACCACGTCCACGTGTCCGAGGAGATCGACGCATTCGACAAGCTCAAGTTCGAGGGTATGTTCCAGCAACTTTCGCCGGGCGGTGCCATCTCCTACGTCGAGGTTCCCAACATGCAGGACAACCTCAAGGCTGTCATCCGCGTGATGCAGTACATCTACGACAACATCATGTACGCCGAGCTCAACACCAAGAGCGATTACTGCCAGGTGTGCGGCTACGACGGTGAGATCAAGATTGTCGAGGATGACGGCAAGCTGGTGTGGGAGTGCCCCAACTGCGGCAACCGAGACCAGGAGAAGATGAACGTCGCTCGTCGTACGTGCGGCTACATCGGTACCCAGTTCTGGAACCAGGGCCGAACCGAGGAGATCCGCGACCGCGTGCTGCATCTCTAATACCGCTCCGGGGCTGAACCGAGAGGGCCGCTTGGGCTTTTGCTCGCTATTTCGGACAGTCCTGCGCAAGACGAAGGCCACATTAAGTGGCCTTCTTTGCGTGCGGAACTCGCGACAAACCAAAACCATCTCGTCAGCCCGGCGACCATGGGGTCCCAAGGTTTTCAAAAAAGCGGTCGGCGCGCAGGTGCGCCGACCGCCGATATATGGGGTCTGATATTTTCTACCAGCTAGGGCCTCTTACTCGTCTAGGAGATCCTCTGGCATGTCGTTGCCGTCGCCTAGGTCGACTGGGGCCTCTTCGGCGTCGGTTGCGGCCTCGGCGCCTTCGCCTTCGGGCTTCTCCTTGGCGGCCGTCATGCGGGCTACGGCGCAGATGCGGTCGTTGTCGTCGACGGTCATCATCTTGACGCCCTGGGTAGCGCGGCCGGTCTGGCTGATCTCGTCGGTCTTGACGCGAATGACCGTCGCGCCCTCCGTCACGATGAACAGCTCGTGCTGCGGGCCCACCGTCTTCATGGCCGCGAGGTTGCCCTTACGCTCGGTCATTTGGATGGTGTAGACGCCCTGGCCGCCGCGATTCTGCTCCGGGTAGTCCGCGACCGGCGTGCGCTTGCCGTAGCCGCGCTCGGTGATGACGAACAGATCGCCGTTGCCGTTAGTGACTTCCATGCCCAGAACGCTCACGCCGTCCTTCATACCGATACCGCGAACGCCGCTGGTATCGCGGCCGGTGGCGCGCACCTGCTCCTCGGAGAACATGATCGCCTTGCCCGCGGTGGTGGCCAGGATAATCTTGTCGTCCTCGCGCACGCGGCGCACGTTCAGCAGCGCGTCGTCGTCACGCAGGTTGATAGCGATCAGGCCGTCGCGACGGCTGCGGTCATATGCGCTCATCACGGTCTTCTTGACCATGCCGCTCTTGGTGGCAAACATCAGATACTCGTCGGCAGGGAACTCGCGGCAGCTGATGACGCTCGCGATCTTCTCGCCCTCCTCGAAGGGCAGCAGGTTGACGATCGCGGTACCGCGCGCCTGGCGCGTACCCACCGGCAGCTCGTGCACCTTCAGGCGATAGACCTTGCCCTTGCTCGAGAAGAACAGCACGTACTCGTGCGTGGACGCGATGAACATCTCGTCGATGACGTCGTCCTCTTTGAGGTTGACGCCCGAGACGCCCTTGCCGCCGCGCTTCTGGGCGCGGTAGGCGGCCACCGGGATGCGCTTGACATAGCCGGTGTGGGTGATGGTCACGACCATGTCCTCGTCGGCAATGAGGTCCTCGACGTCCAGGTCCTTCTCGACATGGCTGATCTCGGTGCGGCGCTTATCGCCGAACTTCTTGGAGATCTCGCGCATCTCTTCCTTAATGACGCCCAGGATCTTCTCCTCGTGCGCCAGCAGGTCCTCGTAGTAGGCGATGGCGCGGCGCAGGCCGTCCAGCTCTTCCTGAATCTTGTCGCGCTCCAGGCCGGTCAGGCGGCGCAGCTTCATCTCGAGGATGGCCGTGGTCTGCTCGGGCGTAAAGCCAAAGCGCTCGATCAGGCGGCTGCTGGCCTCGGAGTCGGTCTGCGAGGAGCGGATAATGCTGATGACCTCGTCAATATGATCGAGAGCCATCAGGTAGCCCTTGAGGAGATGCGCGCGGGCCGGGGCCGTGTTACGGTCGAAGCGGGTGCGGCGGGTGACGACGTCGACCTGGTGGTCGATGTAGTGCTGCAGCATCTCGCGCAGGCTCAGGCATTTGGGAACGCCGTTGACGAGCGCCAGGTTGTTGGCGCCAAAGGTCGTCTGCAGCGAGGTGTACTTATACAGGTTGTTGAGCACGACCTGCGGAATGACGCCCTTCTTGAGCTCGATGACCAGACGGATGCCCTTCTGGTTGGACTCATCGCGCATATCCGAGATGCCCTCGATGCGCTTGTCGTTGACGAGCTGAGCGATCTTCTCCTGCAGGGTGCCTTTGTTGACCATGTAGGGAATCTCGGTAAAGACCAAGCGGCTGCGGCCGGTCTTGGTGGACTCCACGTGGGCCTTGGCGCGCACGGTAATGGAGCCGCGGCCGGTCTCGTAGCTCTGCTTAATGCCGGCGCTGCCCATGATGATGGCGCCGGTGGGGAAGTCCGGACCGGGCATGATCTGCATGAGCTCGTCGACGGTGGCGTCGGGGTTGTCGATCAGGTAGCAGGTGGCCTCGATCGCCTCGGTGAGGTTATGCGGGGCGATGTTGGTGGCCATGCCGACGGCGATGCCCTGGCTGCCGTTGACCAGCAGGTTGGGGAAGCGCGCAGGCAGCGCCACGGGCTCGGCGAGCGATTCGTCGTAGTTGGGCTGCCAGTCGACGGTATCCTTCTGCAAGTCACGCAGTTCCATGGCGGGCTTGGCCAGGCGGCTCTCGGTGTAACGCATGGCCGCCGCGCCGTCGCCGTCGATGTTACCGAAGTTGCCGTGACCGTCGATGAGCGGCGTGCGCATGGAGAACCACTGCGCCAGGCGGACCATGGCCTCATAGACCGCGAAGTCGCCATGCGGGTGGTACTTACCGATAACTTCGCCGACCGTCCAGGCCGACTTCTTATGTGGGCGGTTGGGGTAGATGCCGCTCTCGTTCATCGCATACAGGATACGGCGGTGTACCGGCTTTAAGCCGTCGCGCACGTCCGGCAGGGCGCGCGCCGTGATAACCGACATCGAATACTCGATAAACGACTGCTTCATCTCGCGGCCAAACTCCGAAATCTGGAGCTGGCCGCCGTTGATATCCTCGCCGGCCGAGGCGCCACGGTCGACTTCGCCAAAGCTCTCCTCGAGCTCACCGTCGTCGTCCTCTTCCTCATCATCATCGGCATCGGGGTTATAGGCGTCCGGGTCGCCGTCCTCGCCCTGCTCAGCACGGGCAAGCAGGCGCTTCAGATCATCGGGCATACCGGCATCGCCGGCCTCGTCCATACCCTCGTTATTGTTGATATCGTCTGCCACGTTACCTCCTCATGGTTTGCGTGGTCCATTAATCATCCTGCCACGGAGACGGCTTTTCCAGGTGCCGCAGATTCGCTCGAAAGAGGAGGGAAGCGTACTTGGGTACGCGACCGACGATTGAGGGCGAAGGTGCGGTGGCTGGGAAAGCCGAACAGGTTAGGCGTCCAAGAAGCGCGCGTCGTGCGCGTGTTTTTCAATGTACTCGCGGCGATAGCCGACCTCGGAACCCATCAGCTCGCGCACGGCGCGGTCTGCCACCACGGCATCCTCGATCGACACGCGCTGCAGGATGCGGGTCTTGGGATCCATCGTCGTCGAGGCAAGCTGCTTGGGGTCCATCTCGCCCAGGCCCTTGTAGCGCTGGACGGTATAGCCCTTGCGCTTCTTGGTGATCTTGCCGTCCTTGGCCTTGCCGTCCTCGTCGTTGTCGTCGGGGTTCAGGCCCAGACCCTGGATGGTGTCGCGCAGGATCTCGTCTTCGGGCTGGCGGCCGTTGGGATACACGTAGTGGATCTTGTTGCGCACCTTAATGCCAAAGATGGGCGGGCAGGCAACATAGACGTAGCCGGCATCGATCAGCGGACGCATGTACTTGTAGAAGAACGTCAGCAGCAGGATGCGGATATGCGCACCGTCGACGTCTGCATCGGTCATGATGATGATCTTGTGGTAGCGCGCCTTGGTGATATCGAAGTCGCCGCCGTCGCCGGCACTCGTCGTGACGCCGCAGCCGATCGCGGTAATCAGCGACTGGATGGTGTCACTCGAGAACGCGCGATGGTCACCAACGCGTTCGACGTTCAGAATCTTGCCGCGCAGGGGCAGAATCGCCTGGATGTCTCGGCGACGGCCGTCCTTGGCCGAACCGCCTGCCGAGTCGCCCTCTACGATGAAGAGCTCGGTCAGCTCGGCATCGCGCACCGAGCAGTCAGCGAGCTTACCGGGCAGGGACGCCGTCTCGAGCAGGCTCTTGCGACGGGTCGCCTCGCGCGCCTTGCGGGCAGCGTTTCGCGCCTTGCAGGCCTGTTGCGCCTTCTTGACGATCTCGCGAGCGGGCTTGGGATGCTCCTCGAGGTAATCGGCGAGTCCGTCGGTCACGATCTTGAGCGTGAGCGCGCGCATATAGGAGCTACCGAGCTTGGCCTTGGTCTGCCCCTCAAACTGCGGATCGGGCAGCTTGACCGAGATAACGGCCGAAAGGCCCTCGCGCACATCGTCGCCGGTCAGGTTGGCGTCTTTTTCCTTGAGCAGGTTCTGTTTGCGCGCGTAGTCGTTGATCACGCGGGTGAGCGCGGTGCGGAAGCCCTCAAGGTGCATGCCGCCCTCGGGAGTGTAGATGTCGTTGGCAAACGACATGACGTTCTCGCCGTAGCCGCTATTCCACTGCAGGGAAACCTCGACCTCGCCCATCTTGGCCACGGGCGCGTCCGGATCAGACTTGCCCTCAATGTAGATGGGCTCCTTAAAGGCCTCGGGGACGTCCTTGCCCTCGTTGAGGAACTTGACGAAGTCGATGATGCCGCCCTCGTAGCAGAACTCCTCCACGTGGGGAGCCGCCTCGAGCTCGTCGGTCAGCACGAACTTGAGGTTCTTACTGAGGAACGCCGTCTCCTGCAGACGGTTGTGCAGCGTATCGAAATCGTAGATGCAGGTCTCGAAGATCTCGTCGTCGGGCCAGAAGGTGACGGTGGTGCCCGTCGTTTCCGATGTGCCCACGACCTCCATCTTCTTGACGGTCTTGCCGCGCGAGAATTCCATCTCGTAGGTGTTGCCGTCGCGACGAACCTGAACGACCACGCGCTTGGACAGCGCGTTGACGACGGAGATGCCCACGCCGTGCAGGCCGCCCGAGACCTTATAGGCCGAGTTATCGAACGTACCGCCGGCGTGCAAGATCGTCATGACGACCTCGAGCGTCGGGATCTTTTTAACAGGATGCTCGTCGACGGGGATGCC
>USJQ01000050.1 GCA_900554985.1 uncultured Collinsella sp.
CATCGCGCCGAGAGTACTGCGGGGCCAGCCCGTGGGAGGCCAGGGCGCCGCTGACCGGTGGACGGCACCGAGCCGTCATCCGAGATGGAGAAGGGGGAGGCCTCGCGGCCTCCCCCTTTTTTGTATCTCGGGCAATTTGTCTCACATAGTAGCTGTGTTTTATAACCCTCGTTTGTCGCTTCTTCTGTGAACGGGCTACAATAGCTTAGTCTGTGCAATATGGAGGTGAACATGGCTGAAGCTGGTATCGGCGTTGATATCGTCGAGATTTCCCGCATGAAATCTATTCTTGAAAAGACGCCGTCGTTTGCTCGGCGTGTGTTTACCGAAGAAGAGCGTGTGTATTGTGATGCATCATCGCGTCCCGCTGCTCACTATGCGAGCCGCTTTGCTTCGCGCGAGGCGGTGCTTAAAGCTCTCGGCACGGGTTTTAGTCAAGGCGTGGGTCGCAAGGATGTTTCGGTAACGCGTGATAAACTCGGCAAACCGAAGGCGCTGCTTTCGGGCCGTGCTCTCGAGATCGCTCAAGAACTGGGTGTTGTTGAGGTCGCTCTTTCCATTACGCTTACGGGAGACTTGGCCGTTGCGAATGCCACCGCGATTACCGAAGATGCTCGGCCTAAGCCAAAAGAGGAAAAGGTGAGTACCAAGAAACGCGTTGCGCAGACATTTAAAGAGGCTCGCTCTGTATTAGATGAGCTCGAGCAGCTGCAGAATTCAGCATTGACGGAGCACCTGGGCGATGCTTCGCAAGATACGCTAGGAGCATAGATGAAACCGGTTTTGAGTACCGAAGAAGTCGTTCGTCTCGAGGATATCATCGAACGCGAAGGGACTTCGAAGGCCGAGCTTATGGAGCTAGCGGGTGAGTTTGCCGCCAACGAGGTCTTGAAGCTCAATCCCGATCGGGTTCTCGTTCTGGTCGGTTTTGGTAATAATGGCGGCGACGGTTGGGTTGCCGCCGATATCCTGAGCCACAAGGGTGTGGACGTGGATATCGTTTCTCCGGTTGAGCCGGATGAGATTCCTGCTGCTCTGGCACGTCATGTTGCTCGTCGAACTGCCGGCCGCGATGTGCACGTTTGCGTCGGTCCCTCGCGTGACGAACTCGAGGTTTTGATCGATAAGGCCGATGTTGTTGTCGATGCCATTTTTGGTACCGGTTTCCACGGGAATCTGCGTGCGCCGTTCTCCATTTGGATTCCTACGGTCAATGAATGCGCCGATTGTGTCGTATCCATTGATGTCCCCTCGGGCCTGAATGCCGAGACGGGCGTTGTTGATGACGACTGCATTCGTGCCGAGCGCACGGTGACGATGATTGCGCCCAAGATTGGTCTGTATAGCGCTGATGGTCCTGAGTATGCTGGCGATTTGACCTGCGGCAATCTTTACGACCGTCTTGACGAGGTCATCGATGATGTCGACCACGCCGCCGAGATTGTCGAGCCCGGTGACTTAGTTGATTACTTTGCTCCGCTACCATCGAATATCGATAAGTATTCCCGTGGCTCTGTGCTTATTGTCGCCGGATCTGCGCAATATCCTGGTGCTGCCATTATGGCGGCCAAGTCTGCAGCTCGCGCGGGTGCTGGTTACGTGGCAGTCGCGGCTCCTGACGCCTGTGCCAATCTCATTCGCATTGCACTTCCTTCGATTCCCGTCTTTGCTATTCCGTCTGATTCCCGCGGCTCCTTTGGCGCCGCTGCGCGCATGACGGTGTGCGAGATCGCAAAGAAGTACAGCTGCGTGCTGTGCGGTCCCGGTATGACGACGTCTGCCGGCGCTATGCAGGTGGTTTCGGGCTTGCTCGAGCTTGATGTACCGCTAATTTTGGACGCCGATGCACTCAACTGCCTTGCTAAGATTGCCATTGACGGTATTGATAGTAACCCCGAGATGTATCGCCGCGAGCAGCCGTTGGTTATGACGCCGCACTATCGTGAGCTTTCGCGTCTGGTTGCCGGTGACGAGGTGAACGACCTTGGTACCGCGATTGCGGCCGCGCAGAAGGTTGTGTGGGCTGCAGGCTCCGACCATCTGGTGGTCATTGCCAAGGGGCCGACGACGGCTATCTGTGGTGTTGAGCGCGTGCTTTTGCCACTCTCGGGTCCGGCGTCGTTAGCGACTGCCGGTTCGGGCGATGTTCTTGCGGGCATTTTGGCTGGCACACTGGCTACCATGCGTGATGAGATGGATCGCTGGGAGCTGCTGTATTCGTATGCCGTTGCGCTTCACAGTTACGCGGGTTTTGCCGCGGCGACGGAGTACGGTGAGAAGAGTGTTATTGCGACCGATCTGATCGACTTGATCGGTCCTGCCATGGAATTGGCGGCAAAGGACGCACTCGATGATCTGGGAATCATGGACGAAGGGTCGGATGACTAATCATGAATAAAGCCGATTTAACGCGCTGGTCCTGGGTTGAGATTGACCGAGGGGCGCTTCGCCGCAACACGAGGGCTTACAAGAATCTGCTCGATCCACGTCAGCGACTGTGCTGCGTGGTCAAGGCCGATGCCTATGGCCACGGTGCCGTCGAGTGCGCCAAAATCATGTATTCGGCCGGTGCCGACATGTTTGCGGTGGCGACGGTCAGCGAGGGTGTTGAGCTACGTCGGGGCGGAATTACCAAGCCCATCCTGATCTTGAGCGAGCCGCCTATCGAGGCTATCCCCACCCTGCTTGAGTTTGACATTATGCCTTCGGTCTATACGTCCGATTTCGCCCTTGCCTATGGCGAGTGCGCTGTCGCGGCAGGCAAGGTGGGCAAGTACCATCTGGCCATTGAGACGGGCATGAACCGCATCGGTGTTCACTACACGCAGGTGCTCGACTTTGTTCGTGGTATTAGCTTCCACCGCGGTATCCAGTGTGATGGCGTCTTTACGCACTTCGCTACAGCCGATGAACCTTCGGGTTGGGACTACAAACTGCAGTGCCAACGCTTTACCGAGGCCGTTCAGGCCATTAAGGACGCGGGTTTTGAGTGCGGTATCGTGCACTGTGCCAACACGCCGTCCTCGATGCTCGATCCCTCGATGCATTTTGATATGATTCGTGCCGGCGTTGGCTTGTATGGCATGCAACCATGCGAGCTGAGTGGTCGCGTGATGCAGCTCGATCCTGTTATGAGCGTGCATGCGCGCGTGACACGCGTGGCGCATCCTGCGATGGGCGAAGGCGTGGGCTACGGATTTACCTATCGCGTGCCGCGCACACGCGTTCAGATTTGCACGCTGCCGATTGGATATGCCGACGGTCTTTCGCGTACGCTCTCCAATCGTATGGACGTGCTGTATCGCGGTGAACGCGTGCGTCAGGTGGGTAACATCTGCATGGACCAGTTTATGGTCGCCATCCAGTCCAACCCGGCACACGAGATTCCCGAGGCCGAGTATGGTGACGAGATGATTATTGTCGGCCGCGATGGCGATGCCGAGATCACTATGGACGAGATGGCCCGACTGCGCGGAACGATTAACTACGAGGTCGCCTGCGGCTTTGGCATGCGCCTCGACAAGGTCTACGTGTAGGAGTCGCCATGGGCGTCATGCACATCCCCAGCCATACCCATCAGGCACCACGTGAGGTCGCACTCGAGGAAATTGAGGCCGTTCTGGGCGATTGTCACCTCTGCCAGCTCTACCAGTCGCGTCACAATATCGTGTTTGGCGTGGGAAACCCCCGCGCTCGTGTGATGTTTATTGGCGAGGCGCCGGGCCGCAATGAGGATTTGCAGGGCGAGCCCTTTATGGGGGCGGCAGGCGAGGACCTCAACGGCATTTTATCGCTGGCGGGGCTCAAACGCGAAGACGTCTACATTGCCAACGTGCTTAAGTGCCGCCCGCCGGGAAACCGCAATCCACGTCCCGAGGAAGTGCTGGCTTGCTCGCCGTTTTTGCGTGAGCAGATTCGAAGCATCTGGCCCGATATTATCGTGACGCTCGGCAACCCCGCGACGCACTTTGTGCTTAAGACCGAGATTGGCATTACTAAGCTGCGCGGCAGGTTCCACCAGATGGGGCATTTTGTAGTAATGCCTACGTTCCATCCGGCAGCAGCGCTACGCAATCCGGCGTGGCAGGAACTGCTGGAGGAAGACTTTAAGATGCTGGGCGACTATCTGGAGCGACATCCCGCACCAGAGGACGCCTCGGAATAATAAGGAGCATATATGTCCCTGGAGCGCCTGGGGGTAGGTACTTACAAAACGACTTGCGCTGCCGATACGGAGTACTTTGGCGAGCTAATTGCACCGTGCCTTGAGGACGGCGATGTGCTCATCCTGACCGGTGGCCTGGGAGTGGGCAAAACTCACTTTACCAAGGGCGTCTCGCGCGGGCTGGGCGATGGGCATATGGTTACGAGCCCTACGTTTGCGCTCATGGCCGTTCACGATCAAGGCCGTATCCCGCTGTTTCACTTTGATCTATACCGCCTGGAGCATGCCTACGAGCTCGAGGATACGGGCATTTTCGATGTGCTGGGCTATGAGGGTGCTTGCCTGCTGGAATGGGGCGAACAATTCCAAGACGAGCTGACGGATGAGTATCTTTCGGTGACGCTCAAGCGTGATGAGGGCGACAGCGATGTGCGAACGATAACGCTCGAGGCGCACGGTGACCGCGCAATGGAGCTTTCCCATTTGATTGATAAGGCTGTACAAGATGAGCTTGCATAACGACAGCGCGCTGGTGGTGGCGCTCGATACTTCGACCGACATGCTTGCCTGCGCGGCAAGCTGGATTGATGGGCAGACGGGCGAGACGAAGCTCGTGAGTGGCGACCACATGTGTCGCCGTCACGCCAACGTTGAGCTCGTGAATACCGTTGATGGCGTGCTGGCTCAAGCCGGTCTGGATCGCAGCGATGTTGGTTACTACGTGGTCGGCCGCGGCCCGGGGTCCTTTACGGGTGTGCGCATCGGCATCTCCACTGCCAAGGGCCTCGCACGTGGTGCCAATGTTCCGCTGCTGGGCGTGTCGACGCTCGACGCTTGCGCTTGGACGGCGTGGAAGGCTGGCGTGCGCGGCAAGCTTGGTATCTTGGCCGATGCTATGCGCGGTGAGGTATATCCAGCGCTGTATATGCTGGTCGATGAGGGCCCCGAGCGTCAATTTGAGCGCGAACACGTGGTCAAGGCCGCCGTGGCGCTCGATGAGTGGCGCCAAGCAGCGGACTGGGACCAGCTTCAGCTGACCGGTGACGGTCTCGTGCGCTATGGCAAGCTGCTGGGTGAGGACGAGACCGCCCGCTGCGTGGAGCGCGACCTGTGGTGGCCTTCGGGCGAGGGCTTGCTGCTCGCGCACGCTGCGGGTGACGGCGATCCGGCCCGCGTCCTGCCGATTTACACGCGCCTTTCGGATGCCGAGGAAAACGAGCGCAAGCGTCTTGGTCTTGCCGAGAGTGCGCAGAGCGAAATTACGGGCGTTGCCGATGAGCTCGCCGGTCGTCATCTGCAGTTCCGTCCCATGGGCGCGGCGGATGCCGAGGGCGCGAGCGCGCTGGAGGCTGCCTGCTTTGAAGGTGCCGGGCACGAGGCGTGGACGCCGGGCATGTTCCTGTCCGAACTGGGCGAGGACGTCGCTGCGCCGCGTAGTTGGTGGGTGGCACACGACGACGGCAAGCTGTTGGGCCTTGCTGGCGGTATGGTCGTGGACGGTGATGTGCAGATTCTGGATGTCGCCGTCGACCCGGCACATCGCCGTGAGGGCATTGCCCGCAAGCTGCTGTCGCACGTGAGCTATGATGCCCAGATGCTCGGCTGCACCATGGCTTCGCTCGAGGTCGAGGACGGTAACGAGGGAGCGATCGCGCTTTATAACGCTCTGGGCTTTACCGAGGCTGGACGGCGCCGCGGCTACTATGGTGCCGGCAAGGATGCCATCGTCATGACGGCTCCGCTGCCCCTGGTGCTTCCGGTCGACAATGCTTCGCCCGAGCCGACGGCGGCAGAGCAGCGCATATGGCCGCTGCCTGCGCCTAGGCGCTCCGAGGGGGAGCGTGCCGAAATTGAGCGCCGTCGCCTGGTGCTTGCCATCGAGAGTTCCTGCGACGAGACGGCGGTGGCGATTATCGATGCGGATGGCAATATGCTGGCCAACCAGGTGTCGACGCAAATTGATTTTCATGCCCGCTTTGGCGGCGTGGTGCCCGAGATCGCCTCGCGCAAACACGTTGAGGTGATTGTGGGTGTCGTGGATGCGGCGCTCGAGGATGCCGCAGCATCGCTGGGCCTTACGGGCGGAGCCATTGCACCAAGTGAGCTTGCCGCCGTGGGTGTGACGCAGGGTCCGGGCCTGGTGGGTGCTCTGGTAGTGGGCGTCGCCTTCGCCAAGGGCTTTGCGTATGCTGCCGGCAAACCGCTGGTGTGCGTCAATCATCTGGAGGGCCACCTGTTTGCCAACCTGTTGGCGCAGCCCGACCTCAAGCCCCCGTTTATCTTTACGCTCGTTTCGGGCGGGCACACCATGCTCGTGCACGTAAAGGCATGGGGCGACTATGAAGTGCTTGGCGAGACGCTCGACGACGCCGTGGGCGAAGCCTTCGACAAGGTGGCAAAGGCACTGGGTCTTGGCTATCCCGGAGGCCCTATCATCTCCAAGCTTGCCGAGACGGGCAACCCCAAGGCGATCGATTTCCCCCGTGCGCTTAACAGCAGGGGGGACTATCGCTTCTCGCTTTCGGGCCTCAAGACGGCGGTGACGCTCTACATCGAGCAGGAGACCAAGGCCGGGCGCACGATTCACCTGCCCGATCTGGCGGCTTCGTTTGAGGCAGCTGTCTTTGACGTGCAGTACAAGAAGGCCAAAAACGCCCTGCACGCTACCGGATGCAAGGAATACTGCATCGGTGGCGGCGTCTCGGCCAACCCGCATCTGCGCGAGATGATGATCAAGAAGCTTGGGCGTCAGGGGATCCGCGTAACGGTGCCGCCCTTGTCTGCCTGTACCGATAACGCAGCCATGATCGCGGAGGTCGCCCGCCGTAAATTCGACCGAGGTGAAATCTCGCCGTTCGACGTCGATGCCGATCCGAACATGACGCTGTAGCTGGTACGGTGCGGTCCCCGGACGGAGGGGCCGGATATAAGGTTTCCTGCTCTACAGTCCTGCGCAAGACGAAGGCCACATTAAGTGGCCTCCTGTTCGTGCGGAACTCGCGATAAAGTTCATATATGGCGGCAGGCGCCCGCCCC
>USJQ01000051.1 GCA_900554985.1 uncultured Collinsella sp.
ACGGCGCCAGCGACTATGCCATCGATGGCATCCATGCCATGCAGGCGGCAGGCCTGCACTTTGGCCCAGTTTCGGGTCGCCAACCGTCCGCGATGGGCTGGATGTTCAAAAATCGTTCCGAGTGCTATTCGACCGGCGCGTTCTGTAACGGCCAGGTCATGTTTGTCGACGGCGAGGCGGTCGCCTCGCGTGCGACCGATAGCGACGCACTTATGCGTTTGGCCGCCTATCTGGAAGAAGAAACTGACGATACCTATCTGAAGATCTACAGCTTAGGTGATGGCTTTTGGGATAACGATGCCTATTGCGTAACGCGTGATGCCGAGCGCGTGCGTCGCGCCATGGAATCGGGCGGCAATGCGTGGCTCAAGGGCGAAGAGGCCCCGTGCCGTCCTGTCGTCGATGACGCGCCGGTGTTCAAGGCGAATATCTGGAGTGCTCGTTCGCGTGAGGAGCTCGCGGAGCTACGCGAGCGCGTTGCCGCTGAGGTGCCGGAACTCTCGCTTGTGTTTCCCAACAACCGCGTGCGCCTGTTCGACATCCTTCCGGCTGGCTGGGACAAGGGTTGCGCCGCGCTGGAGCTGGCGCGCGCTTTGGACCTGACGTCCGACGAGGTGGCCGTATTTGGCGATTCCGATAACGACCTGCCCATGATCGGTGCCGTCCCCAACTCCGTTGCAGTCGCCAATGCCAACGAGGCCGTCACGGCTGCCGCGCGCTGGCATATCGGCGCTGCGGCAGACGATGCGGTTGCCGGGGCTCTGCATCAGATTGCCGCCTGTGCCGCGACGGGGGAGATGCCGTCGTTTATGCGTCAGGCAGATGCGGCGGGTTCGGGTTTCGCGGACGTCTAGGGAGGCCATCATGAAGCTTCAACAGCTCAGGTATGTCGTCAAAGTTGCCGAATGCGGCAGCATCACCGAGGCCTCGCGCCGGCTCTTTGTGTCGCAGCCTTCGATTACCGCGTCGATCCGCGATCTCGAAAACGAGATGGGTGTGCACATCTTTGAGCGCACCAACAAGGGTGTCATTGTGTCCGAGGAGGGCGAGACCTTCTTGGGCTACGCGCGCCAGGTGCTCGATCAGGCGGATCTGCTCGAAGGCAAGTACAAGGGCGCGTCCGAGCAGGTGCCGCACTTTAGTGTGAGCTGCCAGCATTATTCCTTTGCCGTCAACGCGTTTGTCGATGTGATCCGTGAGTTCGATGCCGCGCGCTATGACTTTACCCTGCGCGAGGAGCAGACTCACGAGATTATCGAGGACGTCGCGCATATGAAAAGCGAACTGGGCATCCTGTACTTATCCGAGCATAACCGCGAGGTTATCGAGCGCATGCTGGCGGCCAACGAGCTCGTATTCGAGGGGCTTTTCTGCGCCACGCCGCATGTCTTCGTCTGTGCCGACCATCCGCTGGCGGCCCGCTCCAGCGTGACGCTCGAGGACTTGGAAGACTACCCGTTCCTGTCCTACGAGCAGGGCAGTTACAACTCGTTTTACTATTCCGAGGAACTGACCTCGACCTTTGAGCGTCGCAAGAATATCCGCGTGCGCGACCGTGCGACGTTGTTCAATTTGGCCATGGGCCTCAACGGCTACACGGTGTGCTCGGGTGTGATTAGCCACGAGCTCAACGGCCCCGGCATTATCTCGATTCCGCTCGACGTGGACGAGTACATGGAGATTGGCATCATTACGCGCAAGAACACGACGCTCACACGCTACGGTCGGGCCTATATCGACGCGATTCGTCAGCATATCTAGGCTGCTGTGTCCTGCACAGGTCAAATCTCTCCATGGCGGTCCCAACTGATATAGGGAGCATCTATATCAAACTGTTATAAACGTATATTTTACGATGGCCATATGAACGCTCATACTCTGTCCCAGTAAAGCAACCAATGCAAAAGGGAGATATCCATGAGCACTTCGATTCAACCGAACGCACCGTTTCGCGCCGATATCGTCGGCAGCTTTCTTCGTCCGCAGGCCGTAAAGGACGCCCGCGCTGCCTATGCGGCAGGCACGCTTGATGCCGAGGGGCTTAAGGTCGTCGAGGACGATGCCATTCGCGATTTGGTGGCAAAGCAAAAGGCCGCCGGCCTGCAGGTCATCACCGATGGCGAGTTTCGCCGTAGCTACTGGCACCTCGATTTTATGTGGGGGCTGAACGGCGTCGAGCGTCGCGCCTCGCGTACGGGCTATATGTTCCACGATGAGGAGACTACCGCCGACACCGCCGTGGTAACCGGTCCCATTAGCGGCGAGAATCATCCGTTCGTCGAGCACTTTAAATATGTCAAGGCGCTCGAGGGGGAGGGCCAGGTCGCACGGCAAACCATCCCGGCGCCTATCCAGACGTTCTCCGAAGTCACGCTCGACCGCTGCGATGGCCAGCAGGAGAGCCTGCGCGCCGTCTACAAGACCGACGAAGAGCTCGCCGATGCCATCGCCGCAGCATATCGCACCGTGATTGCCGACCTGTATGCCGCAGGCTGCCGCAACATTCAATTTGACGACTGCACTTGGGGCATTTACTGCGATACCGACTTTGTGGCTAAGACCGGTATGAGCCCGGTCGATCTGCAAAAGGTGAGCGAGCTGGGCGTGGCGCTCAACAATGCCGCCATCGCGGGCAAGCCCGACGATTTGGTCATCAACACGCACGTATGCCGCGGCAACTACCACTCCACCTATGCTTTCGAAGGCGGCTACGACCCTATCGCTCCGTATCTGTTTGCACATGAGGATGTCGACGCATTCTACCTGGAGTTCGATACGCCGCGCGCCGGCGGTTTTGAGCCGCTCAAGTACGTTGCCCCGGGCAAGAAGGTCGTGCTGGGCTTGGTGACCACCAAGGCCGCAGAGCTCGAGGACGAGGACGTTATCGTTGAGCGCATCCGCGAGGCTGCCCAGTACGTGCCGCTCGAGAATCTGTATCTGTCGCCCCAGTGCGGCTTTGCCAGCTGCGAGATTGGCAACAAGCTGACCGAGGACGAGCAATGGGCAAAGATCGCGCTGGTCAAGCGCGTTGCCGAGCGTGTCTGGAAGTAGTGCTGCCGTTCGCAGGGGCGTCGTGGTCGGAGCGGCATGCATCGCGTACAATGGTTCGGATCGTATCGTTCGGGCAGGTTATCCGATATGCCCGATCGCCCTTCCATTATGAAAGGACATCCATGTCCCAATCCTCGACGCCCGCCGTCGCCGATGCCATCTACGATGCGTCGTCGCTCGGTCGCCCGCGCATGTTCTTGCTCGGCCTGCAGCACCTGTTTGCCATGTTCGGCGCTACCGTGCTGGTGCCTGTGCTCACCGGCCTTTCGGTTTCGGCGACCCTTTTGTTTGCCGGCCTGGGCACGCTGCTCTTCCACTTCTTATCGCGCGGCAAGGTGCCAGCGTTTTTGGGATCTTCGTTTGCCTTTATTGCCGGTTATGCCGCAATCGCGCCCAACGGCGAGGCCGAGCTTTTGCCCTACGCCTGCCTAGGTGTAGCCTGTGCCGGCCTGCTCTATCCGGTGTTGGCGGCCCTGTTTCGCGCGTTTGGTGCCAAGCGCGTTATGCGCTTCTTCCCGCCGGTAGTGACTGGCCCCATCGTCATTTCCATCGGCCTGATCTTGGCAAGCTCTGCCATCGCCAACTGCCAGACCAATTGGCTCGTTGCCGTTGTCGCTGTGGCGGTGATCGTCATCTGCAACATCTGGGGCCGTGGCATGGTCAAGATCGTGCCGATTCTGCTGGGCGTTGTGGTGAGCTATGCCGTTGCGACTGCGCTCGGCGAGGTTGATTTCTCGGGCGTCGCAGCCGCTCCCTGGGTTGGCTTGCCCGTCGTGTGGGATAACACCGTGTTTGCACTCTTTGGGCCGCAGTTCGATAGCGGTCTTGCCACGACGGCCATCATCACCATTATGCCGCTGGCATTTGCGACCATGATCGAGCATATCGGTGATATCTCGGCTATCGGCTCCACTTGCGAGCGTAACTACATCGCCGATCCCGGTCTGCATCGCACGCTGCTCGGCGACGGCCTTGCCACGATCCTGGCTTCGCTCTTTGGCGCTCCGGCCAACACCACCTACGGCGAGAACACCGGCGTGCTCGCCCTGACGCGCGTGTTCGACCCGCGCGTGATTCGCATTGCCGCGTGTTGCGCCATCGTGCTTTCGTTCTGCCCCAAGTTCGCGGCTGTCATTGCGGCCATGCCGGCGTGCGTAATCGGCGGTGTGTCGCTCGTGCTCTATGGCATGATCAGCGCCGTGGGCGTTCGCAACCTCATCGAGAACCAGGTCGATTTCCAAAATAACCGCAACGTGCTGGTGGCCGCCCTGGTGCTCGTGCTTTCGCTCGGCATTGCGTACAGCACCGCCGGCGCCATCGTGCTGGAATTGGGCGGCGTGACGATTTCGCTTTCCGGTCTTGCCGTGGGCTCGCTGGTGGGCATTGTGCTCAACGCCATCCTGCCGGGTAACGACTTTGAGTTTGATGTCTCCGAGCTTGAGGAGGCTGCTGAGTAACAACTGCGTCCAGTTGAATCAAAAAATGGCGCCCATGCGTACGCGCGGGCGCCATTTTTAATGCGTCAATATCCAGTGGATGCCACGTGCCATGCGCAGATCGGTTTGGGCGAAGTGATTGCCGGGGTTGAGCTCCAGCGTTGTTGGAATGCCGCGCGCGATGAGCAGCACTTCCGTCGCGCGCGTGTCGTCGAGCACATGCCGCATCATGCGGTTGGGCGTCTTGGTCTCTTTTTTGCCGAGCGACAGATAGACGGCTTGCGGGCTGCCGGCAAAAGGGGCCGTGCTGGCACGGTCGACAAAGTCGGGAAACCATAGCGACCCCGATGCGCTCGCGGCGCGGTCAAAGGCGTCGGTTTGCCAGAGGGACCAGAGTGCGAAGAGGCCCGCGAGCGAGTAACCGGCAATGCCGCGCCAGGTGGGCGGCTGAGGAAGCGACGACTCGACCTGGGGGATTATCTGATTCAGCAACTCATCAAGAAAATCGGCAGCTTGGCCGCCGAAAGGCTCGGCATCGCGTACGGTCCCGTCGCATGCCCAGGGGCTCAGCTCGCGATTCCAATCGAGCCCGCCAATGGTGACGAGGGCGAATGGCGGACAGTCGAGCTCTCGGCAACCCTTATAAACCGCGCTGCCGCCGCCCACGACCACAGGAAGGTAGATGACAGGCGCGCTTTCCGTATGATTCGAATAAACGGTTATCTGCTTTTGATGCGCTTCCATGACGGGCTTCTCTCAGTGTTGTGATATCGGCAGCCCCAATTGTCGCACGCCAGCGTATGCCGGTTGGGCTAGACCAAAGACAATCTCGTGCATCCCCTGCGGACGCATATGGAAAACGCCACCGCCGGAGGGGAGCTCGGCGGTGGCGTTGTTAAACGGTGCTGGGGCTCGGGGCCTTCGCGGGAGCTGCCATGTGCGCAGAGGCGTCTAAGAGCGCTTACGGCTCGCCATGGTGCCTGCGGCGATAGCGGCTGTTCCCGCAAGGACGGTTGCCACGATGGCCGCACCCGAGGTGTCGCCGGTTGCCGCGAGCACGCCGGTAGTCTTGGCTTTCGTGGTTGAAGCCGCAACGGCCTTGGTCGGCTTTGAGCCCTCAGACTTGGGGTCCTGCTTGGACTCCGCGGGCTTGCTTTCTGCGGGCTTGGGGTCTTCCGGCTTGGCTACCTCGGGAGGTGCGATGGTCGTGCTTTTGGCGACTGCTTTGATATAGAGGGAGTCGACCGTGGCGTCGCCCGTGCCGATGGCTTGGCCTGCCTCGTAGATGCCGTCACGGAGCTTGCGATAGTCAATGACCTTGCCGCCTTCGGGCGTCTGGATGGCGGCGTTCTCAATCTTGATGGTGCCGATTGTCTTGCCGTCAGCGCTCATGGCACGGGCAACGATTGCCGCTGTATCTCCTTCGGCCGTTACCTTGCTGCGGATGATCGAGATGACTGCGGGTGTGACGCCCTCGCTGGTCTGGGCGATGATGCCGATGTTCTCGCCTTGGGGTTCGCGCCTCGTCTCGCCATCTTGGTTTTCGCTGTAGGGGATGGGGCCGTCGCCGTTCTCGACATAGCGGGCTATGGCCTTGACAACGGAATCGCTGATGTAGATGTGGCCACCCTTCTCGTTGGGTCGATCGTTTCTGGTGGAGAATGCAGCCGAAACCTCGCCTTCCGCAAACGCGTCCACGGTGGAGCCGTTCTTGACGACGATGTCGTCCTGGTAGGTGAAGAGGGCGATGGCGCCACCGTATCTGCCTTTACTTGCACGGACCGTCACGTTTGCATGATCGAGGGTGATGCCCTTGTGGGCATAGACGCCATATTCAACAGCGTTTACGTTGAGGGAGGCGTTTGTGGCTGTGAGGCTGCCCTTGGCCTCGACGGCGGCGTCTTTCTCGGAGCTCGCCTCGACCGTCCCGCCACCCTTGATGGTGGGGTTCTTGTCGGTTCCAATACCCTTGCCCTTGGTAGCCCTGGCGCTGACGGCTCCGCTGTCGTCAATCGTGATATTGCCGTTTGCCCTGATGCCATCCGATGCGCCCGTGGCGTTGACGTTGCCCGAACCTTTGATAGCGAGATCACCCCCGGCATTGATGGCTTCAAACCCAGTGCTCGTGGCGTTGACGGATCCGGCTCCGTCGATGTTGATATTACCCGTGGAGAGGATAGCGTCCTCAGTAGATGTCACGCTGAGCGTGCCGCCCTCGTCGCCTTGGATATTGAGCTCGGCATTCTCGTTAGTGCCATGAGAAACGTTGATGCTTTCGATCCATTCGGCAGTGACGATGTTGGTTCCCGAGTAATTCACGTTGAGCTTGCCTGCGGCCTGGATCTCGCCGCCGTTATAGTTGTTGAGCTTCAAGTCGTCGGCGCCGTCCCACGACCAGGTACCGGCCTCGTCGCTCGCCGCGGTGTTGTACTTGTTGCCGCCGACCTTGACCCATTCCGCTGCGAGCGAGACGCTCGGCATGAGCAGCGAGCTCACCGTGAGCGCGCACACGGCGCCCGCGACGATGCGGCGCGTCACGCGGCGCGGTTGATTTCCGATCTCAGCCGAACACATTGAGCAAATAGGCCGTTCCCGCACCTAGCCGAACGCCCCCGCGGCCCC
>USJQ01000052.1 GCA_900554985.1 uncultured Collinsella sp.
GAGAAGTGAACGGCTGTATTTGGACCCCCGAAGCATTGACATTTTTAGGCGTCAAAACCGCAGGATTTGACTGGCAAAACCGCAGGAAATTGCACGCCAAAAGTGTCGATGCTTCGGGAGTCCGTTTTTACTCGTTCACTTCTCGGGAAAAGTATTAGACCTCGCCTCCAGCCACTAACAATGACCCCCCTTCTCTCCCCCACACGCACCCAAACACTCATCCAACATTAATCTTGGCTCAAGAATCGCTTAATCTATAACCTGCACTATAGAGTTCGACCAAGGGCGGAGCGGTGCAACGCAGGCCGCCGAACACAACGCTCGCGCCTGGGTAGATCGCCCGGCGTCGCGCCCATCGAACGAAAGGAAAGGTCATGGACGACCTCGAAAAAGTTGAAACTATCCGCACCAAGTGCAACGTGAGCTATACCGATGCCAAGGCCGCGCTCGACGCCTCCGACGGCAACGTTCTGGACGCCATCATTTGGCTCGAGTCGCAGGGCAAGACCCAGGCCACGTCGGCGCACGCCGCCACCGAGTCCGAGCCGGTCGACGAGCCCTCGGCCGAGATGGTCGCCGCACAGGCCGCCTACGAGAGGTCGAGCGAAAAGACCGACTTTTCCAAGAAGATGGACAGCGTGTGGGAGTACCTCAAAAAGCTCTTCCGCCTGAGCCTGGACACCAAATTTATCGCCACGCGCCGCGATGCGATCATCCTCAACATTCCCATCCTGATTCCCATCGTCGCGCTGTTTGCCTGGGGCGCCACGATTTGGCTGATGCTGCTTGGCCTGTTCTTTGGCATGCGCTACCGCATCGATAGCGACGGCGACGTACCCGGCAGCATCAACAACCTGATGGACAGCGCTGCCAATGCCGCGGACGACATCAAGCAAAATCTGAACGACGACAAGTAATCGCAGATGGGGGCACGCATGGCACGGATCCTGATCGTAGAGGACGAGGAGAAAATCGCCCGCTTTGTGACACTCGAGCTGGAGCACGAAGGCTACCAGGTGGAGCACGCCGCCGATGGCCGCACCGCTGTGGACCTGGCACTGGAGCGCGACTACGATCTGATTCTGCTCGATGTACTGCTGCCGCAGCTCAACGGCATGGAGGTGCTGCGGCGCGTGCGCAAGCACAAGGATGTGCCGGTGATCATGGTCACCGCGCGCGATGCCGTGATGGACAAGGTGGCCGGGCTCGATGCCGGCGCCGACGATTACCTGACCAAGCCATTTGCGATCGAGGAGCTGTTCGCACGGATCCGCGTGGCGCTGAAGCGCTCGGAGGCCGTGCGGGCGGCTTCGGGCGTAGCTGGCGTCGGCGCCGGAGCGGGCATGGCGGGCGTCGCGGGCGAGAAGGCCACCGCGATGCCCCCGGCCAGTGACATGGCCCAGACCCCTGCCTCGCCCTCCCCTGCCACACTCACCGTGGGATCGGTTGCGCTCGACCCCGACCGCCGCGAAGTCACGGTCGGCGGCTCGCCCATCGCGCTCACGGCCCGTGAGTTCGACGTCCTCGCCCTGCTTATGGCGCACGCCGGCACCGTGCTCACGCGCGAGCGCATCGCGCATGAGGTGCTAGGCTACGACTACGTGGGCGATACCAACAACGTCGATGTGCACATCGCACATTTGCGCGCCAAGATCGAAGACGCTGGCGGCGCCCGCATCATCCAGACCGTGCGCGGGGTGGGCTATGTCTGCCGCGCATAACGCCGAGGCCAAGCGCGTCACCTCCATCGCCCGCGCCATCAACTGGGGCTATATGTGGCGCCGCTTGATGAGCTACGTCTGGCTCGATCTGTTGCTGATGGTGATTGCGGCGGCGATCCTCGTCTATGGATACAACCAGACGCTGCCCGACAGCGCGTTTACCGCAGGCTGGATTCCCGGCGCCACCGTTCACGGCATGTCGCTGACGCCCGCACGCGGCTGGGACCTGACAACGCTCACCTATACCGTCGAGTTTGCGCGTACCACCAAGACCTTCCCCCTCGCGCAGGACCTCGTCGCGCTATGGCCTCTCTACCTTGTCGTTATGGGTTGGCAGGTCATCAGCGTGCTCAACATGCTCGGCGGCGCCCGCCGCGTGCGCCGCACCATGGCGCCGCTCAACGACCTTGCCTTGCGCGTGGACGATCTCGGCCGTATGCAGCTCTCCGGCGGCAAGATGGAAACGCTGGAGCAGGCCATCGAGCGCGCAAGCGTCGACTCGCCGAGCGTCACCACCGGCGACGCCGACCTGGCAAGCATCGAGGTCGCACTCAACCGCCTGCTGCGCCAGATGCAAGAGGCCAAGCTGCAGCAGATGCGCTTTGTCAACGATGCGAGCCACGAGCTGCGCACGCCCATCGCGGTGATTCAGGGCTACGTGAACATGCTCGACCGCTGGGGTAAAAACGACCCGGACGTACTGGCAGAGTCCATCGCCTCGCTCAAGGCCGAAAGCGAGCACATGCAGGAGCTCGTGGAGCAGCTGCTGTTTTTGGCGCGCGGCGATGCCGGACGCACGGCCCTGCGGCATGCGAATACTAACCTGGCCGCACTGGTCGGCGAGGTATGCGAGGAGTCGCAGATGATCGATGCCGAGCACACGTATCGGCTGGCTTTTGACGCCTTGCTTGCCAGCGACCCGCGCTGCGACGCGCCCGTCGACGTGGCGCTCGTGAAGCAGGCTCTGCGCGTGATCGTGCAAAACGCCGCCAAGTACTCGGATGCGGGAACGACCGACACATTTGGCATAACGCCCAATGCGGGCTTGGGCACGATCGACATAAGTGTTGAGGACGAGGGCATCGGCATGAACCAGGAATCCGCAGCTCACGCGTTTGAACGGTTCTACCGCGCCGACAATGCACGCGATGCCGGCGCACAGGGCTCGGGTCTGGGGCTTGCCATTGCCAAGTGGATCGTCGACAGCCATGGCGGTGTCATTGGCGTGACCTCAGTCGAGGGCGTCGGCAGCCGCTTTACGATTCGCCTGCCACGGTAGGGATGCCCCTCGGCATAAAAAAGGGATAAGGCCATGCGGCCCCATCCCTTTTTGCTAGCTATAGCAGCTTGTGCGCTACTCGCGGCACAGGTGCACGGCGAAGCCGGCGAACTCGCGCTTAAAGTACACGAGCTTGGTGCTACCGTCGGGCAGCAGCGCGCGCGACTCCTCGTTGACCTCGAGCCCGCGCTCGGCAAACCACTTCTCGGCCGCATCGATGTCGTTGACGGCAAAGCCAATGTGGCCCTTGGTGCCACGACCGTTCTGCTTCATAACCTCGACCAGCGAATCGTTAAAGTACGAAACCGGGGTCTCGATAACGGGTAGGCCCATCATCGTCGAGAACAGCTCCGCGATCTCCAGGGCATCGGCCGGGTCGGTGGCGTTAATGCCCACGTGGGCGACGCGCATGCCAAAGAGCTCTACCGGGTTGGCGTTCTGCTCATTCATTACAGGCAGCGCCTACTGAGCCATAACGTCGAGAACGGCCTTCTCGGCAGCGACGCGGTTCATGCCGGTCATGAAGGGCACGCCGCTCACGTACGGGCAGGTGAGGCCCTCGGGGGCAACGGTGGTGGCGATCAGCAGGTCGGCGCCCTCGTCGCAAGCGTCCTTGGCCTCAGAGATGGCGCACTGCACGATCTCATACTTGCCGGCGTAACCGTTGGCGTCGAGCATGGTGGCGACCTTCTGGGCAACGAGCGTGGAAGTAGCAGCGCCAGCGCCGCAAGCCAAAACGATCTTCTTCATAGGTAATGTCTCCCTTCATGGTTTACTTTAGGTAAGTGTACCGCAGCGAGCGATGGCACTCAGCCTCGATGAGCTTTTATGCCAGTTTGCTTGTGCGCTGCGTATAATACATCTAGTACGTGTTGTCATACCGCTCGCTTTATGAGCGACTAAGGATCCTAACATGCCCGATTCCCGCACACTCTGGACCGCCGTCGTTATCATCTGTATCGCCGTGTCGGTGTTCTTTAGCGTCAAAAAACGCACTACGTTTAAACGCCTGCAACAGTTGATGGCCGCCAAACAGTGGGCCGAGTTCGATCGTTTGCTCGACGGCAAACTCACCAGCATGCTGTACCCGCGCTACAACCGCGACTACCTGCGTCTGAACTCCTATCTGCTGCGCGAGGACCACGAGCGCGCCGGCGAGATGTTCGACCTGCTGCTGGGACTCAACCTGCCCAAGATGCAGCGCGTCGACCTGGTGATCAAGGCCTTTAACTACTACGTTGGCCAGGAGGACCGCAAAAAGTCCAAGGAGCTGCTGCACGAAATCAAGGGCTTTGAGGGCGGTCAGGCCGAGGCGGTCGCGCACGAGTGCCAGCTGATGTACGACACGATGATCCTCAAGCGTCACAACGACATTCCCGAGCTGGAGCGCATGCTCGAGGATGTCGGCGACGACCCGGTCAAGCGCTGCCGCTTGGAGTACCTGCTGGCCCTGCAGTACCAGAACAAGGGCGACGAAGCCAAGTTTGCCGAGTACTTGGAAAAGTCAGGCCAGCACTCGATGGCCGTCAACGCGTAACGGACGGCTTGTGCTAGACTTCTAGTCTCACGGGGGCGTGGCGGAATTGGCATACGCAGGAGACTTAAAATCTCTCGCCGCAAGGATTGTGGGTTCGAGTCCCACCGCCCCTACCATATGGAGCTTACGAGCCCGTGTCCCCCAGGGATGCGGGCTCGTTTCTTTTAGGTGCCGTCAACTGCAGAGCAGCTCATTTGGGACAGAGCTTTTTTGACTACTTTTAAAGGGTGCTCAGGCTCGGGGTCCAGGCGATGGTGGGGGTCGCGCCGTCGAGAACCTCGTTGATGGTGGCGGCCATGCCGGCGAGGAGGCTGTTCTCACTTACGGTGAGCGTCTTGTAGCCGCCGGCTCGCATAAGCTCGCGAATCACCACGGCACCAGCCAAGATCACGCCCGCGCGTTTGGGCTGTACACCCGGTAGCGCGGCGATGCCTTCCGCGTCCAACACAGACATGCGCTCGATAGCGGCCGAGACCTGCTCCAGCGACAGCTCGCGTAGGTGCACAAAGCTCGAATCGTACGGTTCCAGCTCGTGGACCAGAGCCACCAGCGTAGTCACCGTGCCGCCCACCGCGACTAAGCGTTCGGCGCGCTCAAAGTCGACAGGCAGGCCCTCAAAATAGGCGGCGAACTGCTCGCCTGCCCACGCGGCAGCGGCAGCAAGCTCGCCATCCGCGGGCGGCAACGCAGAGAAAAAGCGCTCCGTCACGCGACGGCAACCGATGTCCAGCGAGCGCGTTCCCTCCAGCGCAAAGACGCCGCGCTCCGGAGCGTATACGCCCGTCGCGAGTTCCGTGGACCCGCCGCCCGA
Source organism: uncultured Collinsella sp. (assembly GCA_900554985.1). Taxonomy (GTDB): domain Bacteria; phylum Actinomycetota; class Coriobacteriia; order Coriobacteriales; family Coriobacteriaceae; genus Collinsella. The sequence goes on from USJQ01000052.1 coordinate 5,349, forward strand.
ATCCGCGACGATAATGCGTTCACCGGCAAAGTCGTGCGCCACGCCAAAAAATGTCAGGCGTGCCTCGACCTCGCCCGGAATCACCTGCGGTTCAAGCCCCAGCTCGCGCAGGCCGTCCAGCAGCAGTGCGGCGTTGGACGCATCGCGCGCGGCACTCGTGCAGGTGGTGCAGACGCACGCGGCCCCAAAGGTGCGCGCCTCGTCCACAAACATGCGGCATGCGGCGAGCACGCGCTCGACCGCCGCCTCGCAAAAGCGGCCCGTCGCATCCACGCCCTCGCCTAGATCGGTAATCTCGGTATGCTTGGACGATTCCACGATCGCCCCGGCCTCGACCTGCGCCAGCACCAGTCGCGACGACACCGTTCCCAGGTCGATCGCGGCCACCTTATATCGTTTGCAATCTGCCATTGCGGGCTCCCCTCCGGGCGCTACTCGCCTACTCGCCGCTGGACGCGACCGTCTGGCCCTCGACGCCGTTAAATCCAAACAGCATATCGAGCGTCTGGATGTACCACGGTGCGTCCTTGCCGACCTCTTCGATCTCTTTGGCCACTTCACTAGCCTTCTTGGCGTTTGAGGACTTTTTGCTCGACGACGAATCCGAATCATCGTCCAGGCCCAGCACTTCAATCCTCTTCTCGCCGGGCATCGCCATGCCCAGTTCCCGTGCCCGATCCTTAATGCCCTCTTCCGAGAACCACTTGTCAGTATCTTTTTTCATCTCATCTTTGTATTGCTCGCGAATCTCGACCTGCTTGGCCAAGATGTCGTTCGAGCGTTTTGCAACGTACAGGTCGCGCACGGGGAAATACAGGCTCACGAGCGCCAGAGCCACCACGATACCGATAAACAGCGGACGCAGAGAGCCATGCGTAAAGTCATAGATCGCCTTGACCACCGCGTTGTCGTTGGCGTAGCGCATAAAGTCCGAGCCCGAAAGACGGTTCGAGGGCCTACTCGATTTGTCGTGCGTCTGGGCCGACGGACGCGACGAATGCGACGAACGTGTCGGACGTACTGGTCCATCTGTCGAAGTATTCACTTGAGCATTGGGGCGCGAGGTACTTGTCGGGCGCTGCGCGTGACGATCGGCGCCGGCGTAGGCGGACCCACCGAGCTGCACCGTGCGCGCAGGGCGAGGCGACGGCTCGCGCGAACCGGCGGAATAGTACCTGTTGTCGTAAATCTGATCCATGTGCGCCTTGTGCGGTTGAGGTTTGTTTGCGCTAAGTCCTTTAGTTATAGCACGAGCATGCGCACCGCCTTCGCCAGCCTTTGCTCGACATAAAAAAGGCGCTGAGCCGTGTGGCCCAGCGCCCAATGGCGGCCATCAGAAGTGGAACGGAGCCGAGTCAACCCCGCCCCCCGCGAGCACCACTTGTTTAGCGAATGTTGTAGAACGCGGCCTTGCCGGCGTAGCGCGCGCTGCCCTCGAGCTCGTCCTCGATGCGGATGAGCTGGTTGTACTTGGCGATACGGTCGCTGCGGCACGGGGCGCCCGACTTGATCTGGCCGGCGTTGACGCCCACGACCAGGTCGGCGATCGTGGGGTCCTCGGTCTCGCCGGAGCGGTGGCTCACGATGCAGGCGTAACCGGCCTCCTTGGCGGTCTCGATGGCCTCGAGCGACTCGGTGAGCGTG
>USJQ01000053.1 GCA_900554985.1 uncultured Collinsella sp.
CATCTCGATGATGCCGGAGTTGCGATTGCAGCGAGCGCCCAGCACGGAGTTGGCAAAGACCACGGCGCTGCTTTCTGCCCAGCTTAGGATGTCGCCACGCCGAGGTCGATTGCCAACCTCGGGCTGGTAGCAGGTGCAGGTGAAAGCATCGTTGTCCAATAGACCCATGCTGCGCAGCTGTGCCTCATAATCGTCTTGTTTGGAATACATAATCTTGAACAGCAGCTTTTGCAGCGGGTTGGCCGGGACGGCGGGGTCGAGGGGCCTCGGGTCGACCGAGAATGACTGACCGGACAGGGCGCCGTCTTTCAGCAGCTCATCCATAAGGTCATAGACTGGACCGAGCATGGAGAGGCCAAAACTTGTGACAAGATGACCGTTTGCGCCGGTCACGGGAACCATACGCTCGGCGCCAAAGCATTCGCCGTACATAACGAGGGTCTTGACCACTTTGGCCATGGCGGGGCCCTTGGCGCCGTCGAGCAGGGCTTGTTGTTGGGAGGTCAGGTTCATCTGTGAGCCCATCCTTTCGTGTTAGATATTGGTGCCGAGTCGGTATGCCGCACGGACCGCTTCGAGCACACGGCCGGGCGCAAACCCATCGCCGATGTTATGCAGCTCGTCAGCGGCGTGCGTCTGCTGCAGTTTGTAGAACAGCGCGTCGTCGGGGTGTCCGCCGCAGGCAATGATTACCAGGTCGCAGGTTAGCTCGAGTGACTTCCAGTCGTTGCCGATTTTGGGTGCAAGCGGGTTTTCGACGTTCTCGGGCAAGACCGGTGACCACGAGACGTAGGGGTCGGGAACGTTTTTGTGGCAGTTGCGACTCAAGTGGAGACGCGCACACCTCGATGGGGCTCCAGACTCGCGTTTGCCGTCGACTTCCGCGCGCTCGACGCGTGTCATATTGAGGAGCCGCACATTGCGTCCCCTGAGCGTATGGAGTAGGTGGCCGCGATTTGCCGTGCAGGCGCCCTGCATCATGTGAGGCAGCATTTCAATTACGTTGACCTGTGGTATGCCGTGTTCGACGGTGAGCCATTGGGCAACCTCGCAGCCCACGGCCCCTCCGCCAATGATGGTGACGGTTTTGGCGTTGCCAAGCAGCGCGGGTTGGCGCAGTAGCTGCGTTGCCAGCACGGCATGGCCCGATGCTGCAAGCTCCGTAAGACCGGGGATGGGCGGTATTGCATTGGAAGTGCCTGTCGCGCACACGATTGCGTCGAAGCCTGCTTTTGCAAGATCTTCGGCGCGTGCTGCCCGTCCAAGTTCGAGTGTCAGGTTCCCGTTGGGTTTTTCTGCCTGCTCGCGCACCTGTCGAACAAGATATGATCGGTAGTTATCGAGGTCGAACTTGATCCGGGCGGCGCTGGCGGAGAGGAGTTTTCCTCCAAGTTCATCTTCGGCATCGATGAGCTTTACGTCGTGGCCACGACGCGCGGCGATTAGCGCACAGACCATCCCGGCGGGTCCGGCTCCTATCACCGCTATGCGTTTGGGTTCTTTGGCGGGAGCGGGTGTCTGGGGCATGAGGTATTCAAAGCTGCAGCGTGGATTGACGGCACACTGCGGATGGCCCCCTTCGACAAACTCGTTGAGGCATCCTTCCTGGCATCCGATGCAGGGGCGAATATCTGCCACGCGACCGGCGTACGCCTTGTTGGGCCACTCGGGATCCGCAAGCAGCGGGCGTCCGAGCATGATCATATCGGCGTCGCCATTGCGAAGGGCACGTTCGGCAATGTCGGGGTAGCCCAACTTACCCACCGCGACAACGGGTACGGGAAGGCCGGCATTGGAGCGGATATTGTGTGCGGCAACGCGCTCTCGAACGGCACGCGCCACGGGAACGAAGCAGCCTGCGGGCATGGTCGCAGGCGGGTGGGGCATCCACCAGTTGTCATAGCAACCAAGGTCGACGTCAAAGATGTCTACTCCCGCCGCCACGAGCTCTTCCATATAACCCAGGGTCTGTTCGACTGTGCGGCCGCCGCGCATGCGTCCCAGATAGGTCGAATTCATGACCTGCTCGTCATAGGTTTCCTCGAGTGCAAGCGAAAGGTCGATGCGGTACATGATGGGGTAGTCGGGCCCAACGCGGCGACGGATTTCTTTGATCATATCGAGGCCAAACTGACGCCAATCGGCATAACGTCCGAGCTTGCGATGGTTAAAGGCGGGGTTTCCGAGCTGCTCGATAAGATAACCCTCGTGCCCGTGCAAATAGACGCCATCGATGCCCATGGCATGAGCATCGGCCGCCGCTTGGCCGATATTGTTTACGATACGGCGCAGCTTTTGATTCGAGAGGCGCATGCATGGAATGGCGGGGATGTAGTAGTTAGGCAAGAAACTCGCCGAGACCGGAAACTTTTTTTGCGTGATGAGGCATTGCGGGTTGCCCACGCGGCCGAGTCCGGCCGTAAGCTGGACAAAAATGCGCGATCCGAAGGCATGGACACCTTGGGCAAGGTCGCGCCAGCCTGCCATAACGGTTCGGCTTCGATCGATGCGCGGGAAATAGGTGAGCTTGTCCAGCTCGGTGACCGTGGTATCGATGCCGTGGCTTACCGGTACGAGTCCTGTTGTGATGAGGCCGCAGCCGCCTTTGGCGCGGGCGAAAAAGTACTGCAGCATCATGTCGCTGGGACGACCAGTTTCCTCGCACATGTCGATATTGCCCATCGGCGCCATGACAATGCGGTTTTTGACGGTGAGCTTGTTAATTTTGATGGGAGAGAAGAGCTTGTCAAAAGGATAGAGCTCTTGTGTCATGCGGGACGATCCGCAACCGGAGTTTTTGGCGGGCCAGACGAGGGGTTGCTGCAGCAGTCCGTGTTTTCCCAATGAGGTTCCTTTCAGATGTTGACAAGGTAACAAAGCAGTTTACGTCTAAATGTTTAATAGTCAACAACAAAGGCATGAGTTCGGTGAAGGAAAAAAGACTCAATGAGTGCCAGGTGGCAAGCTGTGCTGCGACATTAGCTCCCAGCTAATGAATTTGAGCTCGCTGCCTCCTACGATGTGCTGTGTGCCGGCACGGTAGCCGGATCGTAGGAAGGATGCATAATGGCAAAAGAGGGAAAGAAGCCGATCGGCAAGATCGTTTTGGGCGTCATCGTGGTGCTCGTTGTTGCCGGCGTCGTGGGTTCTATGGGCGGTAACTCGTCTGATTCGTCTACGGGTGATGCAGCAAAGCCTGCCGAACAGACCCAGCAAGTCGAGGAGCAAAAAGAGGCACAAGAACCCTATACGGTTTCGGATGAGGCCGGGGATACGTCTAATCAGTTCGCGTATAAGATCACGGGCACGTTGACCAATAATACGGATAAAGAGCAAAGCTACATTCAGATTGAGTATGTTCTGTATGACGTAGACGGCAATCAGGTGGGAACGGCTCTTGCGAACACCAAGCATCTCAAAGCGGCCGGCACCTGGAAGTTCGAAGCGATGAGCACGGTATCTCCCGACCAGGTTGCCAGCTGGGAACGTTCTGACGTGAGCGGTTTTTAACTAGAATTAAAAACATGGTTACTATGCGAGCTGGGGGGGTGAGGCCATATGCCCGATAAGAAGCTAACCGAAGAGTTGCTCAACGAGCTGCTCGATGCTCCGAGTATCGAGGGCTATATCAAAGAGCACGACTTTACCGCCCCGTCGCTTTCGGGGTATCTGAAACAGCTTTTGGAAGAAAAGGGGCTGGAGCGTTCGCGCGTGGTGCGTATGGCCGACCTCAACGAGACGTTTGGCTATCAGATCTTTACCGGTGCGCGGCATCCGAGCCGCAATAAGGTACTGCAGATTGCCTTTGCCATGGCGCTGACGCTCAAGGAGACCAACCGCGCCTTGACGGCGGCGGACGTCAATGTCCTCAACTGCAAGGACCGCCGTGACGCCATCATCATTTTCTGTATCGATCGTGGCTGCAGCCTGCAAAAGGTGAACGAGGAGCTGTATCGCTTTGGTGAAGAGACGGTGAGCTAACAGCTAGCTGCCGGCGGAAGCGGTGTTCACGATATTTAGAACGTGCAGGGCACGGGCGTCATGGGGCGTCCGTGCCCTGCGTTATTATGGACGCTATGGATACTCAGAGCCCAACATATTCCGATGATGAGCTGACTGCTGCGCTCGCCGGACACCTGGCGTCACTTGAGCGTGATGACAGTTATCGCGTAGACCGTGTGCTCGAGCACTCCGACGTCGAGACGACCGAGCTCGTGTACTTTGAGGGCTCCGGCGGAGGATCTCTTGGCCCCTTTGTTCGCAAGCGCATCGACGCGTCGGCCCAGATTGGCGGGGCGTATGAACGCCTGTTTGCGGCCCAGCATGCTGGGCGACGTTACGAGCACTTGCCTCGGATTGTCGATTGCCGCCGCGTGGGCGACGAGCTTTGCGTGGTCATGGAATACATCGAAGGCGAAACGCTCGGGGCCCTGGTGGGGCGTTTGGGTGCGACGCCCGATTATGCTTGTGAGCTGTTTGGCGCCCTTTGTGATGCAGTTGCGGAGCTCCATGCCGGCTTTGCGTCGGCGGGGGAGATGGCCGCTCCGGTGATCCATCGCGACCTAAAGCCCTCGAATATCATCGTGTCGGGCGCAAACTATACGCCCGATACAGGCATGACGTTTTCATCGCTGGTGATTATCGATTTGGGAATCGCTCGCGTGTGGCGCGAGGGAGCCGATGCCGATACCGTTAAGTTTGGCACGCGTCCCTATGCGCCGCCCGAGCAGTATGGTTTTGGCCAGACGAGCGTGCGCAGCGATGTCTATGCGCTCGGTGCCCTGCTGTTCTTTTGTCTGACGGGGGCCGATCCCAAGCCAGGTCGGAACATACGCGAGCAATGCGAGGCACGTGACGTCCCCGCCTCGCTTGCCGATGTTATTTGCATGGCGATGGCGCTCGATCCGGACAAGCGCTTTGCAAGCGCGAAGGCGCTAGGGCACGCTGCACGCGCATCGTATGCGTCGTCCGCGCCGAATGCTGCTTCCTTTCAAGAGCCTCCGGAGCGGCGAGCCGTGTGCCCTGCGCCCGTGCTCCCCACGGATCAGTCTCAGGGTGGATTGCCGTTGGTGCCTGAGCGCCCGAATTTACTCTCCCGCATTCCCGACACCGTTGGGCGCATTTGGAACGCATTCGTCTATCTTTCGCTACTTGTTTTCTTTGCCGGAAGCCATTTTGCCGTTTTTCATCCTACGGGCGCCAACCAAAACTACCCGAGGTGGTTTCTCGCGATTGAGTATTTTATCTTCGTCGACGGTCTCGTAGTGCTCATCCATTTTGTGATGCTCGACAAACGCCGCCTTCGCCGGCGGTTTGAGCTACTCGATAGATACCGCGGTAAAAAGCTTGCAAAGCTCTGGCTCAAGGCTATGGGTGTGCTCTTGTTGGCAATGATTATCATTGTTGCCATTGCAAACGCGACTGGCGTCGTCGATACCTCCGTCGCGTAAAAGAAAAAGGGCCCCAATTGGGGCCCTTTGACGTTGATCTTAGATGCGGTTCATCTGGGTTGCAACCTTGTTGTACCAGTCCTGCCACGTGGGCGGGCAGTACTTTTTGGCGGCTGCCGGGGTAAGCGTGGAGCCATAGTTGGCGCCCAGGTAGGCAACGTGGGCAGAGACGCCCTCGCTCCAGCTACCAAAGCTCCGCCAGCCGCCGCCGCGGGCGCTCCAGCCCCAGGCGTTATAGGAGCCGGCACAATAGAGGCCCTTGCTGCTCTCGATGCAGGCGATGGCGGGAGACCAGCGAGGGTCAACACCGGTGTTCCAGGCTGCCACGGCAAAGTTGTAACCCTGGCCTGCCATGGGGGAGCCGGCGAGGTAGTTGTCGATGCGACTCGTCCACTCGTTGATAAACGAGTCGTAATCGGAGTTGCCGGTATTGGAGTTGTTCACCGTGGTGTCGATAGTGGTGTTGGCGTTATTGGCCTGGCTGTTGGAGTTGTTGCCGCTCACGCCCTCGCCCGAGAGCTTCTCGGCGGCAGCGGCCTTGTCGGCCTCGAGCTTGGCCAGCTCGGCGGCATTCTCCTGCTCGGCCTTTGCCTGGGCTTCGCTGCGAAGCTGCTGGGCCTGTGCCAGTGCGTCCTCGGCGGTTTTCTGCTCGGTCTCGAGTTGGGACTTGGCCTGCTCGAGCTCGGTCTTGTTCTGCTCGAGTTCGGTCTGCATCTTGTTGAGCTCTTCGATCTCGTCGACGCTCGAGCTCGTGATCTGGTTGGTGTACTTGCAGGTGGTGATGAACTCGCCCAGGCTCTGCGCGTTGACCAGGAAGCTCACGATGGGGTTGGTGCCCTTCTGGTACTTATACAGATCGCGCATGGCGGAGCTCGCCTTGGCCTGTTGATCGGGAAGTTCGGCTTCGATCTTCTCGATGCTTGCCTCGTTAGTGTCGATTTGCTTCTGCAGATCCTCGAGCTTGGTGCGGGCTTCGTTGTAGGCACTCGTGGCGGTTTCGATTTTCTGCTGGGCAGCGGAACGCTGATCCTGCGTTGCCTCCGAGGCGGCATAGGCTGCGACGGGGGAGAGCATCGGCGCGGCCGTCAGTGTAACGGCAAGCGCGGCGCTCGTGATGATACGAGCCGGCTTCGACGCGATGAGCGCTGCGGTGCGATGGTTCGAATGCTGCATCCAGTCCCTCTGCAATCAATCGTAGGTTATAGTTCGAAAGGTATTCTACTACTGCTTTCGACCTCAACTTGAACCTTAAAGGTTCTAAAGGGTCAAGTTGAACTTGAGGCTTTGGCTTTGACCTGCAGTTATGATGAATTGTTGAGAAACCATAGAGTTCAACTTTAACGTTACAGAGCTCTGTTTGAGAGGAGTTTTGGGCTGTAAAAGCCATCTCAACGTGGGGTTTTATAACTACAGCGTGCCCTTCTGGCGAGCCTGCTCAATCTCTTCGAGGGCCTCGGCGGGGGTGAACGAACAGGTGCCGTCGCC
>USJQ01000054.1 GCA_900554985.1 uncultured Collinsella sp.
AAAAAGCCTCGCCGCACGAAGTGCGCAGCGAGGCTTTTTGCATGCCCGAGGACGATTGGGGAACTAAGCCCTCATCCCTCCCCGGGATCTATTTTGAGTCGGAGTACCCTTGCTGTTACTCTGCTTTGCCCACAGAGTTGAGGTTGGTCATACGGATCTTAACCAGCTCGGTGATCTCACGCATGCCCTCCTTGGCCGGCTTCTTAGGATCGAAGCAGGCGGGGTTCTCAGCCATGTAGGCCATGAAGCCCTTGGTGTAAGCCTGACGCAGCTCGGTGGCGTAGTTAACCTTGCAGATGCCGTTCTTCACAGCCTCGGCAACCTGCTCATCGGGCACACCGGAGGTGCCGTGCAGGACCAGCGGCACGTCGACGGCGTCGCGAATGGCCTTGACCACGGACTGCTCGATGTGAGGATCGCTCGTGTACACGCCGTGGCTGGTGCCAACGCCAATGGCCAGCGAGGTGCAGCCGGTGCGCTCAACAAACTCCTTGGCCTCGGCAGGATCGGTGTAGGGGCTCTCGCCCTCAACTGCGGGACCGTCGTCCTCCTTACCGCCGACCTTGCCGAGCTCGGCCTCGACGGGCACGCCCATGGCGCGGCCAGCGTCGGCGACGGACTTGGTCAGGGCAATGTTGTCCTCGAAGGACTCGTGCGAACCGTCGATCATGACGGAGGTGTAGCCCGTGCGGAAAGCCTGCATGCAGCGGTCATAGCCATCGCCGTGATCGAGGTGCAGGGCGACGGGCACGGAAGCGCGCCCGGCGGCAGCCTTGACCATGCCGTAGAAGTAGTCCAGACCAGCGGTCTTGATGGTGCCCGGGGGGGTCTGCATGATGACGGGGGACTTGGTCTCCTCGGCAGCGGCCAGAACGGCCATAACAAACTCGAGGTTCTCGACGTTGAACGCGCCGACGGCGTAGTGGCCGGCCTGAGCGTCCTTGAGCATCTTTTCGGTGGTTACAAGTGCCATGAGCGTTTGCTCCTCTCCCTCGCCCGCATCTGGACATCGGGCGTACGTGTCCGCAAGGCGTTTTACCTTGCATTTTGCTGCGCCCATTGTATGAAAATCGCATCTGTCGCATGTACGAGATATCGTCGGCACGCAGGCCAAAACGCTCGTTTTTGAAAAGCAAACGGAAGGGATTCAGGCTAAATTCCCCTATCCGACATTACCGTTTTCAAGCGAATCATCTTTCTTTTATAGAAAAGATAAGTAATCGAAAGGCGTTTACTTGCTCAAAAAGAAAATGAACGAAAATAGACTCAACACAATTCCTGCAAATTTAGGCTGAGGATGGAGCAGCTATGGCCCACGCAACAACCCGAGCTTTCGCCGATGAGCGACGCGCCGCCATCATGGAGATGCTTGAACATAACGCCTCGGTGCAGGTGGCAGAAATCGCCCAGACCTTTGGCGTATCCTCCGTCACCGCCCGCGCCGACCTGGACGCGCTAGCCGAGTCCGGCAAGTTGCGCCGCACGCACGGCGGCGCCGTGTCGCTCCACAAACGCCTAACCGTCTCCACGCAGGATCGCCGCATCAACGTCAACGTTGCCGCCAAGCAAGCCATTGCCCAAAGCGCTATCAGGCTTGTTAACGACGGCGACACGGTGCTTGTCGACTCCGGCACCACGGCACTCGAGTTCGTTCGGCTCCTCGACCAGCGCGATGGCATCACCGTCATCACGGCCGACATTACCATTGCCGATTACATCGACGAGAGCATGCCCTCAGTCGATGTCGTCATGCTGGGCGGGGCACTGCGCAAAGGCCATCGCTATCTGTACGGCCCACTTACCATGCAGGCGCTCCAAATGGTCCACGCCGATCTTGCCGTCATGTGCCCTGGCGCTTTCGTTCCCGGCTGCGGCTTTACCACCGACTTTCCCCAGATGGCCGAGACCAAAGCGGCTATGGTCGGTGCTGCTCGTCAAAGTGTCGCCCTCATGGACGCCAGTAAGGTCAACGGACGTGGCATGTACCGCTTTGCCGAGCTGACCGACGTCAACGCCATCGTGATGGACCGTGACCCCGATCACGCCGTCGCCACCTCAATCGCCGAGATCGTCGACAACGCACGTCCAGCCCTCATCATCGCCACCAGCTAAAAGAAAACCACCACAAAGGTGCCTGTCCCCTTTGTGGTGGTTTGAGCGTTAAAAGTGAACGTGTCGCTACTTGGAAAGCTCGTCGGCGAGGGCCTCGATCTGAGCGCGCGAGGCGTCGTTGAGCGAACCCAGGACGGTCACCTTGTTCTGCGCCAGGGTGATGTCCTTCATACCCTCGAGCTCCTTGGTCATAACCTTGGCAGCTGCAGGCGCCCAGGAACCGGCCTCGACAAGCGCCACGGTACGGTTCTGATAGGCATGCTCGGCGAGCGTGTGGATGAAGGTGCTCATGAACGGGAAGATCTCGCCCTGATAGGTGATGGAGGCGAGCACCAGGCGGTCGTAGCGGAACGCGTCCTCAACGGCCTCGGCCATGTCGTCGCGAGCCAAGTCAAAAACGGAGACCTTCTGGCCGCGAGCCTCGAGCGCTGCGGCGAGCTCCTCGACGGCGGCCTTCAGGTGGCCGTAGACGCTCGCGTAGGCAATCGTGATGCCCTCGTCCTCGGGCTGATAGCTCGACCAGGTGTTGTAGGTGTCGAGGTAATAGCCCAGGTTCTCGGTAAGAACGGGACCATGGAGCGGGCAGATGACCTGGATGTCCAAATCGGCGGCCTTCTTGAGCACGGCCTGTACAAACTTGCCGAACTTGCCCACGATGCCAAAGTAGTAACGGCGCGCCTCGCAGGCCCACCCTTCCGGATCCTCGATGTCGTTGGCGCCAAACTTGCCAAAGCCGTCGGCACTAAAGAGCACCTTGTCGGTGGCCTCGTAGGAGAACAGCACCTCGGGCCAGTGAACGTTGGGGGCGCCAACGAAGGTCAGGCTGTGGCCGCCCAGGTCGAGCACGTCGCCCTCTTTGACAACCATCTTGCGCTCGGGGTAGTCCGTGCCAAAGTAGTTGACCATCATGCGGAAGGCGCCCATGCTTGCCACAATCTGCGCCTGGGGATAGCGCTCCATAAAGGCGGCGATGCCGGCGGAGTGATCGGGCTCCATGTGATGGATGACCAGGTAGTCGGGCGTGCGACCGTCGAGCACGGCCTCGAGGTTGCCGAGCCACTCGTCGACAAAACCGCCATCGACCGAATCGGCGACAGCGATCTTCTCGCCCAAGATAACGTAGCTGTTGTATGCCATACCGTTCTCGGACACATCGTACTGGCCCTCGAACAGGTCAATGTCGTGATCGTCAACGCCAATGTAGCGGATATCCTTGGTGATCTCCATCAGGCAAAGCCTCCTAGATAGACAAATGAACCCGTCTATCATAGCACTCACCTTTATAGCCACGGCTATCTGCCAGCATCCTTACCGATTGTTATTGAAGCGCAACGCCAAGCCGTTGACCTGCGAAAACTATGCGCGCGGAGCTGCCGTGGTATGCCGAACGATGAGCTGACCGGGAATGCGAATGGCGACGGGCCTGTCCGACGCCCCCGCCTTGGGAACCGCATGCTCGAATACCTCGCGTCCACGCTGATGCAAATCGAATCGGACAGTCGTGAGCTCGTTATGTGCGACAAAGTCGTCGAGCGAGTCATCAACGCCCACCACGCTCACGTCCTCGGGCACGCGCAAGCCGCTATCGCGCAGCGCGGCGATGGCGCCGTTTGCCATTTGGTCGTTTGCCGCATAGATCGCCGTCATGGTGCGGTCGTTCTCGGCCAGATATCTGCCGGCCTCGTAACCGCTGTTGGCAGACCAGTCGCCCTCGAGTGGCGCCTGCGGCTTAATGTGCTTACGCTCGAGCGCATCCTGCCAACCGGCGCGACGAAATTGCTCGTCGACCGAGAACGACGGGCCGCCAATATAGCGAATCTGCTCGTGCCCCAGCTCAAACAGATGATCCATAAGCAATAGCGAGCAGCCGTAATGGTCGGAATCGACCGTGGTCACGCGCGGATGCGCGTACATGGTAACGATGACCGTTCCAATGCCCGGCAACGGATCGAACGTCTCAAAATCGGGCGCCATGCGACTCATGCCGATGATGATACCGTCCACGGGCAGCGCGGCCATACGACGCGTGGCCTCGGCAAGCGAAAACTCCTCGGTCTTGGACATCTCGACCAGCGTGATGGCGCAGCCGCGCTCGCGGGCCGCGCTGGCAATGCCGTCGATCATCGTAAGGTTGCCAAACTTGGTGACATCGTTGACGCACAGGCCGACCGAATGGTAACGGCCGTCGCGCAGCGAGCGACCGGCATAACTCGGACGAAAGCCAAGCTCTTGCATAGCGGCCTGCACGCGCTGGCGCGTCTGTTCGTTAACGTTGGGCAAGCCGTTGGCGACGCGCGAAACCGTCTGCTGCGAAACGCCAGCAGCGCGGGCGACGTCGGCCATGGAGACCGGACGCGAACTGGTATCGTTGGACGGGCGCCTTGCCACAGGATCACCTTCACCCTTGAGAGATCTGAATAGCGTGAATGCCGGCCCGGGCAGAAATACATCCCGCGCCGAGGCCCGCTATCGTCGGACGCATGTTAACGTACTCTACTTTTTCTATCTGCATCTCTTCTGCTTTATAAGTCCATACGGCAGTACCGTTCACGGCTGAATTTCTACCGATTACCAGATTCTCAAAAAGTGATAAGTGTTGTGTTATGAGTACGTTAACATAGCCCGTAACGTGCGGCATCGTAGATGCTGAGTTTATGCCGCTTCAGATTGTTAACGTACTCACTACGACGGAAAACTCGTCAGTATGCGCCAAGGAAAGGACCCTCATGACTACCCCCGACGAAAAGACACTCGCCACACTCACCAAGCTGTTTGAGGAGGAGTTTGGCCCCATCGGCGACCGCCAGGTGCTCTACGTGCACGCGCCCGGCCGTTCCGAGATCAGCGGCAACCACACCGACCACGAGGGTGGCCACGTTATCGCCGGCTCGCTCGATGTCGCCGTTGACGGCATCGCCGTGGCAACCGATTCCAACAAGGTCCGCGTTGCCGACGAGGGCTATCCCACGTTTGAGATCACGCTCGACACGCTGGATGTTCAGGAGTCCGAGAAGGGCACGTCCGCAAGCCTCGTGCGCGGTATGGCCCACGAAATCGCTGCTCTGGGCGTTGAGCCCCAAGGCTTCGACTTTGCCTTTACCTGCTCCGTCCCCTCGGGTGGCGGCCTTTCTAGCTCCGCCGCTGTCGAGGCGGCTTACGGCCGCGCCATGGAGACGCTCTGGGGCGCGCCCGCCATTGAGCCCGTCGCGCTCGCCCAGATGAGCCAGCGCACCGAGAACAACTACTACGGCAAGCCCTGCGGTCTGATGGACCAAGCCGCCGTGTGCCTGGGCGGCCTTGCCTACATGAACTTTGAGGATCAGGCTCAGCCTAAGACCCAGAAGCTCGAGCTCAACTTTGAGGATCACGGCTATGCGCTCGTGCTCGTTAAGGTCGGTGCCGACCACGTAGCCGCCACTGACGACTACGCCGCCGTTCCGCGCGAGATGCAGGACGTCGCCGCCGAGTTTGGCAAGGCGCGCCTGTGCGAGGTCGACGTCGCCGACTTTGACGCCAAGCTCCCTGAGCTGCGCGCCAAGCTGGGCGACCGCGCCTGCCTGCGCGCCGTTCATTACTGGTACGAGAACGGCCTGGTCGACAAGCGCTGGGCAACTCTGAACGCCGGCGACATTGACCAGTTCCTGGTCCTGACGCGTGAGTCCGGCGCCAGCTCCGCCATGTACCTGCAGAATGTTGTTGCCAAACTGGGTGCCGAGCAGCCTTCCATGTACGCGCTTGCTCTTGCCGAGCATGTGCTCGACGGCCGTGGCGCCGTTCGTATCCACGGCGGCGGCTTTGGCGGTACCATCCAGGCCTTCGTGCCGCTCGAGCTGGTCGACACCTTCATTGCCAAGATGAACGGCTGGCTTGGCGAGGGCTCTGCCCGCCACTACGCGATTTCTGACAAGGGGGCTTACGCGGCATGGCTGTAATGACTGATGTGCGCGAGGCCGCGCAGGGCCTCATCGAATATGCCATCCACCGATCGATGATCGGCCAGGACGATCGCATCTGGGCATACAACACCGTTCTCGAGTGCATCGGCGCCACGGGGCCGGCACTCGACATGGCCTGGGCGCTCCAGGTTGAGAAACTCTCGCTCTTGCACCCCGATACCCTGCCCGACTTTGACCTTGAAGGCACGCTTGCCGCGCTTGCCGAGGCCGCCGTTGCCAACGGCGCCGCCGAGGACACTGCGTCGGGCCGCGATCGCATCGCCATGCGCATCATGGGCGCGCTCATGCCGAGGCCTTCGGTTGTAAACGAAGAGTTCAATGGACGTATGGGCGTCAACGAGCCCCGCGCCGCGACCGACTGGTTCTACGGCCTGTGCTGCGACGCCGGCTACGTGCGCCGTGCCGCCATCGCGCGCAACATCAAATGGAGCACCCCTACCAACTGGGGCGATCTTGAGATCACCATCAACCTGTCCAAGCCCGAGAAGGACCCCAAGGCCATTGCCGCGGCCCGGAACCTGCCCGCCTCCGCCTATCCCCGGTGCCTGCTGTGCGCTGAGAACGAGGGCTACGCCGGTCGGGTGAATCACCCCGCCCGCCAGAACCACCGCGTGGTGCCCATCACCATCAACGGTTCCCCCTGGTTCCTGCAGTACTCCCCCTATGTGTACTACAACGAGCACTGCATCTGCTTCAACAGCGTGCACACCCCCATGAAGATCGACAAGGCCTGCTTCGGCAAGCTCCTGGACTTTGTGGGCCAATTCCCCCACTACTTCGTGGGCTCCAACGCCGACCTGCCCATCGTGGGCGGCTCCATCCTGGCCCACGACCACTTCCA
>USJQ01000055.1 GCA_900554985.1 uncultured Collinsella sp.
CTTTAGTACTTCCATGCGCGGCAGGTACACGATGCGGAAGTGGTCGGGCTCGGCCCAATTAAAGCCGCCGCCGCGGGTGATCAGGATCTTCTTCTCGTGCAGCAGGTCAAGGGCAAATTGCTCGTCATCGGTGATGTTGAACTTCTTAACATCCATCTTGGGGAAGATGTAGAACGCCGCACGCGGCTTGACCACCGAGATGCCGTCAATCTTGTTGAGCGCCTCATACACAAAGTTGCG
The DNA here is from genome assembly GCA_900554985.1 of uncultured Collinsella sp. Classification (GTDB taxonomy): domain Bacteria; phylum Actinomycetota; class Coriobacteriia; order Coriobacteriales; family Coriobacteriaceae; genus Collinsella. Next base: position 241 of record USJQ01000055.1, read on the forward strand.
CTGCTCGTAGACACGGCCGCCGGGGCGGATGTAATCGTTGACGGACTGGTGTCCGCCTAGCGCCGTCTGGACAATCGACTGAGCCGGGACATTGGAACACAGGCGCATGTTGGAGAGCATGTTGATGCCCATGATGAAGTCGCTCATGCAGCGCTGGTTGCCCGAAAGCACCATCCAACCGATGCGATAGCCCGCAATCATGTGCGACTTGGACAGGCCGCTAAACGTAACGCAGGGCAGGTCGGGGGCAAGCGATGCAATCGAGACGTGCTCGTACCCGTCCATGCACAGGCGGTCGTAGATCTCATCAGCAAAGATCATCAGCTGATGCCTGCGTGCAACCTCGACGATGCCCTCGAGCACCTCGCGCGGATAGACGGAACCCGTGGGGTTGTTGGGGTTGATGATGACGAGGGCTTTGGTCGCGCTCGTGATCTTGGACTCCATATCGGCCAGGTCGGGATACCAATCGGCCTGCTCGTCGCACAGATAGTGCACGGGATGTCCACCGGCAAGGGTTGCGCACGCCGTCCACAGCGGATAATCGGGGCTGGGAATCAGAATCTCGTCACCGTTATCGAGCAGCGCGTTCATCGAAAGCTGAATGAGCTCGGACACGCCGTTGCCCGTGTAGATGTGCTCCATCTGAACATTGGGCAGGCCCTTGATCTGCGAGTACTGCATGATCGCCTTGCGTGCGGAGAACAGGCCGCGCGAGTTGGAATAGCCTTCGCAGTCGGGCAGCTGCTGGCGCATGTCCTTAATGACCTCATCGGGCGTGCGGAAACCAAAGGGCGCGGGGTTGCCGATGTTGAGCTTGAGGATGCGCTCGCCCTCGTCCTCCATACGGGCGGCCTCGTCGACGACGGGACCGCGCACGTCATACAGGACGTTATCGAGCTTGGTGGATTTAGAAAAAGTACGCATGGTGGTGCTCCTTGGAATTTGAGCTGAGGGACTAGGTTCGGATTTGGCAACGTTATGGGACGAGGACGTCTCGCCTTGATCGGCGTCACCGGCGAGCAGCCAGGTAACATCGACCTCCAAAATACGGGCGAGCAGCTCTGCCACATCGCGCCGCGGGATCGTCTTGCCACTCACATATTGGCTCATCTGACTCTTGCCGAGTTTTTTGCCGAGCATCTCCGATGCGCGGATCACGTCCGACTGGCGAACGTCGCGATCGGACATAACCTGTCGCAGGCGATCGCTAAACGTCTCTTGGGCCACTAGAACCTCCTTGCTGGCAAAGTTCAATTTATAGAACACGAATTGAACCTAAGTTCAATTTAGGCAGCAGTATAACGCCGTGCTATTTCGAAAAGTTCAATTTCAAAAATAAAGTGAGCCAAACCCCAAGATTTATCCCAAGGCGACAACGACGTACGCCCCTTTAGAGGTATTCGAGAAAACGAGCAGCGGCAAGAGAAACATCGGCTGTTCGATATACGGCGTTAATCTGCCGCTGGGGACGTCCCTCGAGCGGACGAATGGCGACATTGAACTGGCAGCGCCGTAAGATGAGCGCCGGAAGGATGCTCACGCCCAAGCCGTCCTCGACCATGGCCATAATCGCATAGTCATCCCAGGTCGACAGTTTTGAGCGCACCGTCAGCCCCGCCCGACGGAACAGCGGCGTAATCTCGTCATCGGTGCCGCGTTCCAGCAGAATAAACTGCTCGTTGGCCAAGTCGGCAAGCGAGACGGCCCCCTCACTAGCAAGCAGAGAGTCTGTCGGCACCACCGCCATCAACTCGTCGCGCACCAAAGATCGCGATGTCATGCCATTTTCTCGGGGCTCATGCGGGATAAAGCCCAGATCGCAGCGGCCCTGCGCCACCCATTGTTCAATCTCTGAATAGTCGCCCATCAGCAACTCGTAATCGACGTCTGGATAATCGGCGCGAAAACGCGCAATCACCGGCGGCAGCACGTGGGTCGCCACGCTCGAAAACGTACCGATGCAGATTTTGCCGCGCATGAGCCCACGCATCTCATCCCCCCGGCGCTGCAAACGAACAAATTCCTCGCATAACGCCTCGACCGCCGGCATAACTTGCCGCCCGTCGGCAGAAAGCGTCACGCCCTCGCGGCTGCGCTCGAGCACCTTAAAGCCCCAATCGGCCTCAAGATCGGCCACCATGCGGCTCACGCCCGATTGCGAATAGCTCAGGCGCTCGGCGGCGCGCGTAAAGCTTCCGGCGCGCACTGTCTCGAGCAACACCTGCATCTTTTGGATATTCGATTCCACGAAACGCCTCCGCCTTTGCATGATTATTTGTCATGTTAACCATGCATTATATTCGCTTTTCTTCTATATCAACCTCACCCATAGTGAAGATGCACGGATATAGAAGGGGCGGCTGCGCATGCAAAACGGACTGATCACATATGTAGCAGCGTTGTTGCTATTTGGCTCCAACGGCATCATCGCCGCGGCCATCGCGCTGCCGAGCTCCGATATCGTGCTGCTGCGCACCTTTCTGGGAGCCTTCTCGCTTGTCACCATCCTCGCCATCACCCAACGCCATAAACTGCAGGCGCCATCCCGCCCGCGCGAAGCTGCGGCCTTGATTCTCTCGGGAGCTGCGTTGGGAGCCAGCTGGATTTTTCTGTTCCGCGCCTATCAGACGATCGGCGTCGGCATCTCCTCGCTGCTGTACTACTGCGGCCCCATCATCGTCATGGCGCTCTCCCCGCTCATCTTTGGCGAAAAGCTGACCGGTGGCAAAATCGCCGGCTTTATCGCCGTCGCCTGCGGCGCTTTTCTCATTGCAGCGCAAGGTCTCGGCGGCAATATGCCCATTGCGGGCATCGCCTGCGGCATCGCCTCGGCATTTTGCTATGCGCTGATGGTCATCGCTAGCAAGGGTGCGCCACACATCGAAGGCCTCGAGAACTCCGCGCTCCAGGTGAGCGCCGCCTTTGTGACCGCGCTGGTCCTCACGCTCGTCACCCAAGGCGCCCCCTCGTTTTTCTCCCTTGGCATCGCTACAAGCATCGATTGGCGCGCCGTCGTCATGCTCGGCGTCGTCAACACCGGTATCGGCTGCCTGCTTTACTTTAGCGCCGTCGCCAAGCTGCCCGTGCAGACCGTCGCGGTTGTCGGCTATCTCGAACCGCTTTCGGCCGTCGTGTTCTCCGCCGTCCTTTTGGGCGAAGCCATAACGCCGATTCGCTTGATGGGCGCCGCGCTCATCATCGGCGGCGCGGTCTTTTGCGAACTCGCCGGCAAACGCGCAAGTACCAAGGCCGGTATCGCCCAGGCAGCACGCGCTTAAGGGACATTTGCTCGGGGCGCATGCGGGATAAAGCCCAGGTCGCAGCGGCCCTGCATCTCACGGGAGACGCAGGGCCGCTTTGCATTGCAGTAAAGCTAACGGCTACGAACGACGCGGCTCGGGAACCACGAGCCTATCGGGGCTCGCGCCCTCGGCATCCATCAGGCTCACGTAGCGAATCGACGGGTCATCGTAGGTCGCGTAGTAATAATTGCCCGTACGCGCGCTAAAGCATCCGGTGTAGATGGTCTTCTCGAACTTGCCGTCGCCCATCTTGGACGCCCCCTCGATCATCGCCACGCCCTCGAGCGAACGGAACATGCGGAGAACGTTTTCGGCCTCGCTCTCCTTTTGCGGGTAATTGGCATTGAGGTAGGCCGCCTTTACAAAACGGCTCGGCGAATAGCAGTCGCCCGGAATACCGCGCATGCCGGCACCCGCACCATAAGGCTTGAGCTCGGCGGTGCGCCATGTCGCCGTCTGCGGAAAATCGCTGGTGGCGGTGATATAGGTACGCAGGTTTTCCATATGCCACGGGAAAGTCGGCTGGTTGGCAAGGGTATCGACCGGGTCGTCGTATACATGCAGGCCGTCGGCCATCATCTCGACCACGATACTGCGCTGGCTGTCGCCGATAATCCAATGGAGCAGCGACACGCCCAGGCCCTCGCCGGCAGATTTGGCGACAATCACCGTATCGCGCAGTGCAGCCTCGGCCTCGTCGACCGTCGAGAACGTCGCCGCCACCCACAGGGGAAACTCGTAGGCCGCGATATTGGTCTTGCCATCAACCGGCCCCTCGGCATACTCGGCATAGCCGGGAAAGTTGAGCCCCGCCACAGCCAGGCCCGCATCGTTGCCGCAATCGAAAAACATGGGATAGTTCTTGTAATCGATACACATACCGATTACCGCATGCGCCGCCGTCGCATCGTCGATAAACGAGTACGGGATGTGGAACCCGCGGGGCACCACGCGAACCTGCTCGCCGTATCCAAAGCTCCAGTCGAGGTTGCGGCCCAGATACATGTGGCCGGAATTATCGGTAAATCGAATGCTCGTGCACATAGCGCCTCCTAGCTCAATGTTCTTACTAAGGTCATTGTCACCAAACAAAGGAGCGCTAAACAAAAAAGTCCGGACATGACAACAATGTCATACCCGGACTAAAAACGACGAGGTGCGGTGCTTTGGTCCCCTTAGACCAACTTTCCAAGACAGTGATCGATCATGTGCTGGATCATCTGAGCCTCAAAGCCTGCGTAATCGCGGCGGCACTCCTTCATCTTGCCGTCGACGATCTGGTCAAAGGCGACCTTGCACTTGATATAGCGCGTGGATTTGGTGACCTCCTCGTGCGTCAGGCAGCTCTCCTCCATCTTACTGGCGCCCAGGCCAAACACCAGACGGGGGTTGTAGAGCACGTGGGGCTCGCCGGCGTCGTCCAGGTAGACGCAAACCTTCTTGGTAACGCCAATCTGGTTAGCGGCAAGGCAGCCGGCATCGTCGAGCGACTTGATGGTATCGATCAGGTCCTGAGCAACCGACTCGTCCTCGACGGTCGCAACCTCGCAACGCTGGGACAGGATAGCCTCGTCGCGGCAAAGCTCTTTAATCATACGTTCCTCCATAGGGGTCGTTGTAACCGCTTAAGTATACGGTACCCACACATTTTCATGCGAAAAATACCGTCCGTCTGCTACAAAGCGCCGAACTTCAACACGCGAGGAACATCAACCTTTCAAAGGCGATATAGAGGTGAGTTCGTGTCAATCGGCCTAAACTCGGGGCCGAACAAGGAAAGGGTATGCATGGACGAACTATTTCACGTCAGTGAGCGCAAGTCCACAATCGGGACCGAACTTCGCGCTGGACTGACAACATTCCTGGCGATGGCCTACATCATCGCCGTCAACCCCGCGGTGCTCTCGGGCGCTGGCATCGATGCGGGAGCGCTCGCCTGCGCCACCTGCCTGGGCGCCGGCATCATGACCATCTGCATGGGCATCTTCGCAAACCGCCCGCTCGCCTGCGCGTCGGGCCTGGGCATCAACGCCATGATCGCGGGCATCGCCACCACCATGTGCGGCGGCGACTGGCACGTGGCCATGAGCGTTATCTTCCTCGAAGGTATCGTCATCTTGCTGCTCGTCCTTTGCGGCCTGCGCGAGGCCATCATGGATGCCATCCCCGTGGTCCTGCGCCACGCCATCTCGGTGGGTCTGGGCCTGTTTATCGCCATGATCGGCCTGTGCGACGCCGGCATCATCACCGCTGGCGCCGGTACGCTCGTCGGCTTGGGCGACATCACCTCCCCCACCTTTATCGTCGGCATCATCTCCATCGTCGTGACGGTTGCCCTGGCTTCCCGCAACGTGCCGGGCTCGCTGCTCATCGGCATCATCGTCGCCGTTATCGCCGGTATCCCGCTGGGCGTCACCCATGCGCCCGAGGGCCTCATCGCCCCGCTCAACTTCTCGACCTTTGGCGCCCCGTTTGCCAGCACCGCTGATGGCAACATGGCCATCGTGAAGGTTCTGACCGACCCGATGCTGCTCGTCGTTGCCTTCTCGCTGCTCATGAGTGACTTCTTCGACACCATGGGCACCGCGATGGCCGTCGCCAAGCAGGGCGAGTTCTTGACCGAGGACGGCAATGTCGAGGACATCCGTCCCATCCTGGTCGTCGACTCCGTGGCCGCTGCTGCCGGTGGCTTTATGGGCGTCTCCTCCATCACCACCTTCGTCGAGTCCACCTCTGGCGCTGCCGACGGTGGCCGCACGGGCCTCACCTCCGTCACCACCGGCGTGCTGTTCATTCTCGCCGCGTTCTTCTCCCCCATCGTCACCATCGTTTCCAGCGCCGCCACCTGCGGTGCTCTGGTCTACGTCGGTTACCTCATGATGAGCGAGGCCTCCGAGATCGACTGGTCCGATGTGTCGCAGGGTTTCCCAGCATTCATGATTGTCGCCGGCGTGCCCTTCACCTACTCCATCTCTGCCGGCATCGGTCTGGGCTTTATCGCCTACGTGATCGTCGCGCTCTTTAAGGGCGAGGCCTCCAAGATCAAGCCGCTCATGTGGATTGCAGCCCTCGCCTTCCTCGTCTACTTCTTTGTAGCGTAAGGGCAAGATTCACAATACCAAACACCAAAGCGCGGAGTCGCATCGAGCGGCTCCGCGCTTTTCTTTTAAAGCCAGGCATCGCACGGACGCGCGATATATTGCTTCCCAAGTTTTGGACATTTTGCCCTCCAAACGGCACTACCGCCGGCAACATCGGTAGCGCGCAGAGATGTGGTGTAAGAGGCGGGGCATGCCCCGCCTCCGCCCTTTCTTGAAAGGGAGGGGACACCGC
>USJQ01000056.1 GCA_900554985.1 uncultured Collinsella sp.
CCGTCGCGTATATTCATTGTACGCATAGCTTTCGGCAGTCGTAAAACTGCTTCATCCCAATCACACAACGGCATAGACAACGGGGTCTGGCTTAAAACCAAACCCCGTTTCACGTAAAACATTGTAAGCAGAGCGCTTTACTTTCGACGATATTCGTCGGCCAGTTGCTTCCAGGCAGGCAACGAATTGACGATGGTCTCGTAGCTCACACAGTAGCCAAGGCGGAACCAGCCCGGCATGCCAAAACTATCCGAAGGCACCGCGAGCAGTTCGTACTTCTTCGCGCGCTCGCAGAACGCATTCGCATCGGGCTCCAGCGTCTTCACCCACAAGTAGAATGCACCATCCGGCTCAACATAGGTGTAGCCGTACTCCGCTAGTGCATCGGTAAGCGCGGTGCGGTTGCGCGCATAGGCCTCGACATCGCTCGGTTCATCAATGCAGTCGATGATTACACGCTGGAAGAGGGCCGGTGCGCACACGAAGCCCAGCGTGCGGGCGGCACCGGCAACGGCCGGCATCAGGCGAGCAGCCTGCGGATTGGTATTGGGAACCAAAATCCAGCCCACGCGCTCGCCCGGCAGCGAAAGCGACTTGGAATACGAGTAGCACACCACGGTGTTCTCGTAGATCGAGGGCACCCAAGGCACCCCGGCACCGTACACGATCTCGCGGTACGGCTCATCAGAGATGAGCGTGATTGGGTTCTCGGAATCGCGCTTGGCGTTGACCTCGCGTAAAACATTGGCCAGTCGCGTCAGTGTATCGCGCGTATACACTGCACCGGTCGGGTTGTTGGGTGAGTCGATAATGACGGCAGCGGTCTTATCGGTAATCGCCTTGAGCACGTTATCCACGCTCAGCTGGAACGTATCTTCATCGGCGAGCGCCTCGACGCACGTGCAACCAGCTTTCTCGATCCACACGCGATACTCCGGGAAGTACGGAGCGATAACGATGACCTCGTCGCCCGGATTGGTAATCGCGTTGAGCGTGCAGGTGAGCGAAGCCGCGGCACCCACCGTCATAAAGACGTCCTTGCCCTCATAGCTCGTGCCAAAGCGACGGTTGAGCGAGTCGGCGACGGCTGCTCGACATTGCGGCAGACCCGGCGCAGGCGTGTATCCATGCAGCTGGTCGCTCGGCAGCTCCAAGGCCTTCTTAATGGACTCAGCCACGGCGGCAGGTGCCGGAACGCTCGGGTTACCCAGCGAAAAATCGAATACGTTCTCCGCGCCGATCTGTGCCTTGCGCTCAAGGCCATAGCTAAAGATCTCACGGATGATGGAGCTCTCCGCACCGCGAGCATACATACTTTCGTTGATCATCTGCTCCCCTTTCGCATAGGCGCTATTGTACGCTTTAGCCGAGCAAAGCGCCGCAGCAATGTTGATTGGGGACAGACTTAAATGCGTGAAAACGCTCATTTAAGTCTGTCCCCAACCAACATATCGCTCAAAAGAAAAGCCTCCACAGGTTTCCCCGCAGAGGCTTTCGCTACAAGAACTATTTGTCGGCGTCGGTGTTGCCGTCAGCGTTGGCAGCATTGCCATCACCGGCATCATCGGATGCGGCTTCGGCATCCTCCTGCATGGCCGCCTGCGCAAAAGCCGCGGCGTCTGCCGCAAGCTCCTCCTCGCTCATGCGAGGCGCACGCTTCTTGGTCGGCATACCAGCAGCCTTGGCGTTGCGCTCCTCCTTGGCCGCCAGGATATCGCCCTCGCGCTCAAGGTAAGCGTCCCACTCGTTGTCGAGCAGGGCATTCACGGCATCGCCCTCGACAGTCTCGCGCTCAAGCAGCACCTTCGCCATCAGATCGAGCTGATCGCGACGGGCGTCCAGGATCTCGACCGCACGACGATGGGCCTCACGCATAATGCGCTGAACCTCGATATCGATACGGCGCGCCGTCTCCTCGGAGTAATCCTGGTGATCGGCGTAATCGCGACCAAGGAACACCTGATGTTGCGCCTCGCCAAACACTTGCGTGCCCAGCTCCTCGCTCATGCCCAGGCGCGTGACCATCTCGCGCGCCATCTTGGTTGCGCGCTCCAGATCGTTGCTCGCGCCCGACGTAATGTCATCGCACATGAGCTCCTCGGCAACGCGACCGCCCAAGAACACGGCGAGCTCGTCGAGCATCTCGTTCTTGGTCTTAAGGAAGTGGTCCTCCTGCGGAAGCTGCAGCGTGTAGCCTAGCGCCTGGCCGCGGCTGACAATCGAGATCTTATGAACCGGATCGGAGTGCTCCAGGATGTGGCCCACCAGGGCGTGACCGCTCTCGTGGTAGGCAATCGTGGTGCGCTCGACCTCGGTCATCACGCGACCCTTGCGTTGCGGTCCGGCAATCACGCGCTCCATCGACTCCTCGACCTCGTCCATCGAGATCACAGAACGATGACGGCGAGCGGCCAGCAGCGCAGACTCGTTGAGCAGGTTCGCCAAATCGGCACCAGTAAAGCCAACGGTCATCTGGGCGAGCTTCTCAAACTTAACGTCCTCGTCCATCGGCTTGTTCTCAGCATGCACGCGCAAGATCTGCTCGCGGCCCTTCACGTCCGGACGGTCGACCGTAACCTGACGGTCAAAACGGCCGGGGCGCAGCAATGCCGGGTCCAGAATATCGGGGCGGTTGGTCGCGGCGATCAGGATGACCGACTCGCTTTCCTCAAAACCGTCCATCTCGACCAGCAGCTGGTTGAGCGTTTGCTCGCGCTCGTCGTGACCGCCGCCCAAGCCAGCTCCGCGCTGACGTCCCACGGCATCGATCTCGTCAATAAAGATGATTGACGGAGCCTGAGACTTGGCCTCCTTAAAAAGGTCGCGCACGCGGCTGGCGCCGACACCCACGAACATCTCGACAAAGTCGGAACCCGAGATGCTAAAGAACGGCACGCCCGCCTCGCCGGCAACGGCCTTGGCCAGCAGGGTTTTACCGGTACCCGGAGGGCCAACCAGCAACACGCCGCGCGGAATCTTGGCGCCCAGCTTGCGATAGCGGTCCGGATCGCTCAAAAAGTCGCGAATCTCCTCGAGCTCCTCGACTGCCTCGTCCACACCGGCAACATCCTCAAACTTGACCTTGGGGCGCGTTGCCTCGTTGGTCTTGGCGTTGGTCTTGCCAAACTGCATGTTCCTGTTGTTGGCGCCCATCATCTGGCGCATAAAGTAGAACATGATGGCGATCAGGGCGATCGTCGGAAGTACGCTCATCGCCAAGTCGCCCCAAAAATCGGGGTCATTGGTGTTGACGATGTACTTGGTATCGGGGTGCTCCGCCATAAGCTCGGCAAGCGAATCGGAACCGACGTAGGTCGAGGAGAAGCTCTTGAGCTCGCTCGTGTCACCCTTGTCCTTTTTCGTCTTCCAGTAATGACCCGCCACGCTTCCGTCTTGAACCGTATAGGTCAAATCTTCGACGCGATCCTGCTTAATGGCGTTGACCATCTCGCTCGTCGCGAGCTTTACGGTATTGCTGGAATTGGCAAAGCCGGAGCCCATGTTAAAGAAGGCGTAGCCCAGAAGCGCGCAAGCCAAAATAAAATACAGCCAGCCCGTACGCGTGGGCTTCTTGCCTCCGGGCATCCCCGGGATCTTAGGCTCCCGGGGAGTCTGGGAATTGTTATCGTTACGGTCGTCGGGCATCTTACGAATAAACCTCCGGTTTCAAAATGCCCAGATACGGAAGGTTACGATAGCGCTCGGCATAGTCGAGGCCGTAGCCCACCACAAAGGCATCGGGGCAATGGGTTCCAACATACTTGGGCGTGACGGCCGAGGTACGGTCCTCAACGTCCTTCCACAGGAAGGCGGCAACCTCCAGCGAGGCGGGCTTGCGGCTCTCGAGGTTCTTCATCAGATACTTGAGCGTCAGGCCCGAGTCCAGAATGTCCTCGACGATCAGCACGTCGCGACCGCGGATGTCGATATCCAGGTCCTTAATGATACGCACGATGCCCGAGGACTTCACACCGTCGCCATAGCTCGAAACAGCCATGAAATCGATGTTGGTCGGCAGCTCGATCTTGCGCATCAGGTCGCCCATAAAGACCACGGCGCCGCGCAGGACCGCAATCAGCACCAGATCCTTACCCGCGTAGTCGCGAGTAATCTGCTCGCCTAGGCGAGACGATACCGTCGATATCCTCCTGCGTAAACAGAACCTTCTCGATATCCGGATGTTGAGAAGCCATGACAACCCTTTCTTGTGCTTATCGCCCACGCACCGCCGCATGGACGCGAACTACACATTCTAGCAGCGCACGGGGTATATTTACCAGCACGTGCGCCATCAGCGCGGGAATACCGTCAACGTCGCACAGAATAGCTGGCGCGAAGCGCTATTCCGCATCGACCACACGAAGCAGATATGCCACGCGCGTTGCGGCCGTGCATTTAAAACGCTCGTCCGCGCGAACGCCCGCGACCCATACTACGGCACCTCCCGGAGCCGTTCTTACCACGGGTACGCCAGAGCGGTCTGAAACAGGAATGCGCGCCTCGTTTAACAGGTCTGACACTTTCTTGCTTCGGCCGTTCATCCCCAACGGGCACATCACGTCTCCCGGCACAGGGCTATCCACCCACAGGCGCGCCGATCGTGCCTCGGTGGGAATCTCCCCGCGCGAGCCGGCTAACATTCGCTCGCTATCGCGGTCGGCAAACCCCAGGGCCGCCGCATCCACCAAGGCCGCAACCTTTCCGGCAGCAGCAAGCTCGCGGGCACGGTGCACGATATCGCACCCCGGCTCCACAGCCATCGGCTCCGCTGTCAGCATATGCCCCGCCCCCAGCGGCAGACGACCGGGAACGGAGATCCAATCGGCCACTAAACCCTCGCGCGCCGCCGGGGCCTTGAACGCCAGCGTGCCAAACTCCACACGGGCATCAATTCCCGCAGGAAGCGTAACCGAGCCCGAGCCCGCAGCGACGCAGGCGAGCACGCGCTCCACGTGCCGCATCTCCGGTCGCGCGTCGGGATCGATGCGCTTAATCGCCAATCGCACGATACGCCGTGCAATCACAACCTCAGCGGCAGCAAGACGGCGCGCATCGAGCACAAGTGCGCCCGCCGCTTCCCTGCGCAGGCAGCTTCGAAACGCCTGTGCCGAAAGCTGGGAAAGAAAGGCGTCTTCGTCGCCCAGAATTTCGCAAGCGGCGCCAATCGTCTTACAGACGCTCGCGTTGCGCTGTGCCACCACCGGCATCACCCGATGGCGTACATAGTTGCGCAGGTACGAAACGTCCTCGTTGCTTTCATCTTCCCGCCATGGCTGACCGTGCACCTGCAGATAGCTCACGAGCTCATCGTGCGTGAGGTCGAGCAAGGGGCGAACCACAATGTTCCGACGGCGCGGAATGCTCGATAGACCCGCGGGACCCGACCCTTTAATGGCATTCATCAAAAATGTTTCCGCGCGGTCCGACGAAGTATGCGCGGTACAGATACGAGCCGCCGTCCGCGGTGCGCCCGATTCGGCACAAAGTTCGCGAACGTATCTCCGTGCCGCGGCATAGCGCACCTCGCGAGCCGCAGCCTCGATATTGCCCGATTCGTCATCAAAATAAGCATGCTCAACACACAGCGGCAAACCGTATTGTGCGCACAGGTCACGTACAAAGGCCTCGTCGCCATCGGATGCCTCCCCGCGCAGATGATGGTTTACATGCAGCACGTGCAATCGCTCGCGCGCAATGGGAGCGACGCCGCGCCCGTCCTGGATATCCAGCTTTGATGTGCAAGCCATAAGGAGCAGCGCCGTCGAGTCCGCACCGCCTGATATCATGAGCACTACGGGGGCAGCGGCCTGCCGCGTTGCCAGGGCGCTCTTATCCGTCCTCGGCGCGGCATGATGTCCATAGTGCTGAGATACCGTTGGCATTCGCTTCCTCCTCTATTCGTCCGCACTCATTGTATCCTTTGGAATCTTATGTCTCGCCTGCACCTTCATATCCTCGGCAGCGGCTCAAAAGGCAACTGCGCACTCGTCGAGGGACCTCAGGGGCTCATCATGATCGACAACGGCCTGTCCCGCCGCGAGACACTTAAACGCATGGCGGAGCTTGGCCTCTCGGCAGACGACGTCGCCGCTCTTGTAATCACCCATGAGCATGGTGACCATGTCAAGGGGCTCGATGTATGGTGCAAGCACTGGCATGGTCCCCTCTTTGCCAGCAGGGACACCCTTTCATGCAAAGAAAACCTCGCGCGCCTGCCCGTAGAGGAATTTGACCCCGGCGACACGCTCCCCATTGCCGGCATCCACGTGCAAACCTACTCAACATCGCACGATGTCATCAATCCTGTCGGCTATCGATTTAATGCTCTCGATGATTCCATTGGGTTTGCCACCGACACCGGAGAGTTATCGAGCAAGGCCATAGGCATCCTCAAAGACTGTCGAGTTCTCGCGCTCGAAAGCAACCACGATGTAGCGATGCTGCGCGAAGGAGCGTACCCCCGCTTTCTTCAGGAGCGCATCCTGTCCACAAAGGGGCACCTCTCCAACAACCAGGCCGCCGAAGCCGCGCGCGAACTTGTTACCGATCGCACCGAACAGCTCATCGCCATGCATATCAGCCAGGACAATAATCGTCCAAGCCTTACCGTCAAAAGCTATGCCAACGCGCTTGATGCAAGTCTCGATGATGAACTCGGCAGTTCTGCCACCCGTCTTCAAGGGCCACGGAAGCTCTCGATACGCCCTGCAAGTCAGTATCAACCGACAACTATTCAATAGCCCCTCAAGACAATCAGAACCACCCTTAAAAAGGGTGGTTTGCTCTTAGGGTATAACCCACGGGCCC
>USJQ01000057.1 GCA_900554985.1 uncultured Collinsella sp.
TCGGCCTTCTTCTGGGCGGCATCGTAGGCGGCCTGAGCGTCCTTGAGCTGCTTTGCCGACTCCTCGGCCAGCTGGGCAGCTGTCTTTGCGACCGCTTGGTTACCGGCGGCAACGGTGTTCTCTACAGAACTACCCCCCCCCCTGAACAGAATCGCCGTTATCGGTTGACGGTGCGGCGATTGCCGCCAGCGGCGACATGAGCGGCTGAGCGATGAGGCCCGCCGTCAAAACGGTTGCGACGGCGCGGTTGGCAACGCCCTTGACGTTGACGGCCTTAGCCCGAGGCTCAAAGTGTTGTGGACTGTAGTTTGCCATGGCTTTCTCCCTTTGACACGGATTTATCCATACGCTTCAAACTGTAGGTGCCGATTTTTGAATTCTGTTGCGCAACATTGGTCACCAGCGGATTTTTTGAAACTCGCACTCTCGTGCTTCACAATTTCGTCACATATGTAGGAGCTGGTGCATCATATTATTGCGGGATCAAATTGAACCTGTGATTTGCATTTGCTCCCGCGTCATCCGCCCTATCGGATTCCTCATCCAACAGACACCTCGTCCGCCACGGTGTAGAGTTAGGACAACGGGCGCGTTGCGCGGCCCGTGTCAGAACGAGGTGGACATGGAACTCGACAAGCAACAGATCGAACGACTGCGTGAGCGTCATCATCGGCGTCACGGCATCCGCCCTGCTCATAGCGAAGCCATGGAAAACGTCACCCGCTTCCTCAAGCGCGCGTTCAACATTCGCGAGGGACGCGCACCCTATCACGTGATCCGCAAGCGCTTTGTAAACGGGGCACGCCTGACCGGCTCTCACCTGTGCATCCTCATCATCGCCATGCTCATCGCGAGCATCGGCCTCGATATCGATTCGGACATCGCCATCGTGGGCGCCATGCTCATCTGCCCGCTTATGGGATCGGTCCTTGCCATGGCATATGGCATCGCCACGCTCGACCGCGAGATTACCGTCGAAGCCGTCGCCGGTCTTGCGCTGCAAATGGCCTTTTGCCTGGTCACATCCACGTTGTACTTTAAGCTCTCGCCCCTTGGCACCACCACAGCCGCCATTATCGACAACTCGACGCCCACCGTGTGGGACCTCGCTGTCGCGCTCGCCGGCGGCTTTGCGGGCGGCCTAGGCAACTCACGCGACCAGGAGCCCGCAACGCTCATCGCCGGCGTGGCCGTGGCGACCGCGCTCATGCCGCCCCTGTGTGCGGCGGGCTACGGCATCGCCATCGCAAGCGGGTCGCTATTTCTCTCGGCGCTTTACGAGTTTGGCATCAACGTGGTCTTTATCGCACTGGCCGCCGAAGCCGTGCTGCTTCTTTTGCGCGTGCCGCTCAAGCGCGACCTCAACGGCGACGGCGTTGTCACCGCCCAGGAAAACGCCGCGGTCGACGAGCTGTCACGCAAAGTGCGCCGTCGCATCATCGTGGGTACGGTGATCTTTGCCATCCCCTGCATCGTCATGACCGCGGGGTCCATTGGCTCGGCACAGGCCGGCGTGCAGGACGGCTACGGCGTCACCGAGACCACACGCGAGCTTGCCGCGGTGCTGCCGGGCTTTAGGGATTACACCGTCGCCGTCGAGACCTCGGCCGCCGAGGGCGACGAGGAGGGCATCGTCGAGCGCGAGATTGTCGCCCATGTAACGACAAGCGAGGCGCTCGGGGCGCACGACCGCCGCGTTGCTCGCAAGCTCATCGACCTCAACGTGCCCGAACTCGATCGCGTTGAGTTTGATGTGAAGTGATGCCGGCGCGGGATGAATGCTCGCACGGACGCAAGCTACGACAAGGCACAGACGCGATACGGACACGAGCAAATAGCGGGGTGCAGTTCACACCCGCACCCCGCTCGCTGTTTTATTGCCGTGAATCAGACGTCCGCATCGACATCGCCAGACTCCACCGTAAACGCCGGATCGATGCTCACAAGATAAAATCGGGTCACCTTAGTATTTCTAATTAGGTAAATCTGCCCCTGATTGCGCCGGCGCGATATATACGCCACGTGGACCGTACCGAATTCTTCGCCGTTTTCCTTCTTTAATACCAGGATATTGGGATCATCCGTACGCTTAAACTGCCCGTCTGTGCAGATTCCGTCTTTGTCGACCAGCTGCCATCGACAATTGTCCTCCTCAAGAAAGGCCAGGGTTTCCAGACTTGTTTTGTCATCCCGATAGTAACCGTCAATGGCAAAGCCTTCGGAAACGCATTCCTGCATATAGGATGTTTCTCGATTTATAGCAAACTGCCCTGCAGCGCCCAGGAGCACAGCCAGGCAAACCACTGCAAGGGTTATCGAAATAACACGGCGATCCATGTTAGCCCAACCGATAGTTGTTTAACGGAGCACGAAACATACCCGGAACCTCCGATATCAGGGGGAACGTCCCCAGCAGGCTGGCGACAACTATATGTTTCTGACATCAAACCATATGTCTGCCACTCGCGGAGGGGGCATCGGCGAACGGCGTGTTTTCATACTCCATTGGTCAAACCTAAGCGCGGCCCTACAGCTCGTACTTGTACACG
This sequence comes from uncultured Collinsella sp., assembly GCA_900554985.1. Classification (GTDB taxonomy): domain Bacteria; phylum Actinomycetota; class Coriobacteriia; order Coriobacteriales; family Coriobacteriaceae; genus Collinsella. Next base: position 2,550 of record USJQ01000057.1, read on the forward strand.
CGGTAGATATACTTTTCGGCTTCCATCTCGTAGGTGGCGATGGGCAGTCCTCAGCGATCATCTCGTCGTTTGGCAGATAGGTCACGCTGTGCTGGCCCGCGTTGAGCGAAAAATCGCCCTGGGCTTGCAGCAGCTTGTCCTCAAAGCCCGAACCGGCCCAGAAATCGGGCGAGCCCACGGAAGGCTGCAGCAAGGTCATTTACGCAACATATGTCCAGCAAAACGGGTGGCAGCCGGTACGGCTACCACCCGTTTGTCTCATATCCAGCACAAAGCAGGCCAGTTACTTCTTAATGCCGCGTCCCAGGCGCTCGGCGACCGATGCCACGGCCTCCTCGCTGGCCGGCCCGCAGCTCACACAGCCGTCATGAGCACGCATCTGGCCGGTGACCTCGTCCATCGCGAGCGGCGCCACCTTCTCGAGCTTAAAGCCCTTACCGGCGCGCATGTTCTCCTTGGCCACACTGATCATGAGCTTAATGCGGTTGAGCTGGTTGACCTCGGACGCGCCGGGGTCGTAGTCCACCGCGACGATGTTGCTCTCGGGATGCTGGCGGCGCAGCTCCTTGATCACGGCCTTGCCCACCACGTGGTTGGGCAGGCAGGCGAAGGGCTGCGTGCAGATGATGTTGGGCGCGCCATGATCGATCAGGTCGAGCATCTCGGCCGTGAGCAGCCAGCCCTCGCCCATGTTGTTGCACACCGAAAGCACCGTGCGGGCCTTGTCGGCCATGGTGCCGATGCGCTCGGGTGCCTCGAAGCGGCGGGACTTCTCGAGCATCTCCTCCACCGGCGTGCGCATCCAGTCCACAAGCTTGATGAGCGCCTGCATGCCCGCACGCGTCGTTGCAGAGCTACCCAGCTCGTCCTTTTGCAGCTCGGCGTTGCTCATGGAGTACAGGAAGAAGTCGAGCAGACCCGGCACCACGGCCTCGCAGCCCTCGCGCTCGATCACGTCGACCACGTGGTTGTTGGCCGTGGGGTGGAACTTGACCAGGATCTCACCGACCACGCCCACGCGCGGCTTGGTGCCCTCGCCCACAAGCGGCATGGTATCGAACGCGCGGATGGCCTCGCGGCACAGCTTGGTGTAGTTATGCCTGTTGAACTTGGGCGCTAGCTTGCGAGCGCGTGCCATGTACTCCTCGTAGAGCGCGTTGGCGGCACCGGGCGTGGCCTCGTACGGGCGGCAGCGATAGAGCATCTGCATCATCACGTCGCCAAAGAGCACCGCGTAGACTGCCTGCTTAAGCAGCGCCGGCGTCAGCTTGAAGCCGGGGTTGTCCTCGCCCAGCGCCACGGCCGAAAGCGAGATCACGGGGATCTCGGGGTGACCGCTCTCGCGCAGGGCTTTGCGAATGAGCGCGATGTAGTTGGTAGCACGGCAGCCGCCGCCGGTCTGACTGATGACCACGGCCGTCTTGGACAGGTCGTACCGACCGCTCTCGATGGCCTCCATGATCTGGCCCGTCACCAGGATCGACGGATAGCAGATGTCATTGTTCACATAGCGCAGGCCGGCCTCGACGGCGTCGTGATCGGTCGAGGGCAGCAGCTCCAAGTTGTAGCCGGCACCGCGGAACACCTCTTTGACCAGGTCAAAGTGGATCGGCGCCATCTGCGGGCACAGGATGGTGTAGCCCTCGTCGCGCATCTGCTCGGTAAAGGGCACCTTCGGCCATGCGGTCGAAGCACTCTCGCGCTGAGCCTCAAACGTGTACTTGCGGCTCGCGAACGCGGGGGCATCCGTGGAGGGCGCCACCGGCGCGGCATCGCCCTGCTCGTAAGCCTCGCCCGCGGCCGTGGCCTCGGCCAAGCGCTCGGCCTCCTGGTCCTTAAGCGCGGCCATGAGCGAGCGGATGCGGATGCGCGCGGCACCCAGGTTGGACACCTCGTCGATCTTGAGCACGGTGTAAATCTTGCCGCTGGCTTCCAGGATCTCCTGCACCTGGTCGGTGGTCAGGGCGTCCAAGCCGCAGCCGAAGGAGTTGAGCTGGATCAGGTCCAGGTCGTTGCGCATCGTCACAAAACGAGCGACGGCGTACAGGCGGCTGTGGTACATCCACTGGTCGACGACGCGAATCGGACGCTCGGGCTTTACCAGATGCGCGAGCGAATCCTCGGTAAAGACCGCAAAGCCAAAGCTCGAGATAAGCTCGGGCAGGGCGTGGTTGATCTCAGGGTCGTTATGGTAGGGACGACCGGCGAGCACGATGCCGTGACCGCCGTGGTCCTCGACCCACTTAAGAGCCTCCTCGCCCATGGTCTGGATGTCCTCGTGGAAACGCGCATCGGCCTCAAAGGCGGCGTTGACGGCGGCATCGACCTCGGAACGCGTGATCTTGGGCCCACGCACGCGACCGCGACCGGCTTGCGCATCGGCCACACGGTCGACGGCGAGCACCTGGTACAGACGGCGCTTGAGCTCGGTCTTGTCATGATAGGGCACAAACGGGTACAGGAACTCGATATTCTGCTCGCGAATCTCATCGATATTGAGCGCCAACGCCGTGGGGTAGCTCATGACGATGGGGCAGTTGTAGCAGTTACCGGCCGTCGGGTCCTCCTTGCGCTCCCAGCGCACGCACGGCATCCAGATAAAGTCGACATCGCGGTCGATAAGGTTCATCACATGGCCGTGGCTCATCTTTGCCGGGTAGCACACGCTCTCGGACGGCATGGACTCGATGCCCGCCTGGTAGGTCTTTTTGCTCGACTGGTCGGACAGCTGCACGCTAAAGCCCAAGCGCGTAAAGAACGCGTGCCAGAAGGGGTAGTTCTCGTACATGTTGAGCGCGCGCGGGATGCCGACGGTGCCGCGCGGGGCCTCGTCGGGGCTCAGCACCTCGCGGTTAAAGAGCAGATCGTTCTTCTTTTTGAAGAGGTTGGGCGCCTCGGTCTTTTGCTTTTTGTGGCCGGCACCCTTCTCGCAGCGGTTACCGGTAATGAAGCGCCTGCCGCCGCCAAAGTCGTTGACGGTGAGCTGGCAGTTGTTGGAGCAGCGGCCGCAGCGGACATGCTTTTGCGTCACGGTGAGGTGCGCGATGTCCTCGGCCGAAAGGATGGTCGAGGTGCCGTCGGCGCCGGCGCGATCGCGGGCGAGCAGGGCCGCACCATAGGCGCCCATGCAGCCGGCGATGTCGGGACGCACGGCATGAACGCCGGTGAGCTGCTCAAACGCGCGCAGCGTGGCGTCGGACATAAAGGTGCCGCCCTGAACGATCACCTGGCTGCCGATCTCCTTGGGGTCGCGCAGCTTAATGACCTTGAACAGGGCATTCTTGATGACGGAATAGGACAGGCCGGCCGCGATGTCGCCCACCGTGGCACCTTCCTTTTGCGCCTGCTTGACGCGCGAGTTCATAAAGACCGTGCAGCGGCTGCCCAAATCGACCGGGGCCTTGGCATGGATGGCGGCATCGGCGAACGCGCGCACGTCCATGTTCATGGACACGGCGAAGCTCTCGATAAAGCTGCCGCAGCCCGATGAGCAGGCCTCGTTGAGCATAATGTGCTCAATCACGCCGTCCTTGACGCGCAGGCACTTCATGTCCTGGCCGCCGATGTCCAGAATAAACTCGACGCCGGGCAGGAACGCCTTGGCGCCGCGCAGGTGCGCAACGGTCTCGATCTCGCCGGAGTCAGCCTTGAGGGCCTCGGTGAGCAGCGCCTCGCCGTAGCCCGTGGTGGTCACGTGGCCGATGGTGCAGCCTGCAGGAATGTGGTTGTAGAAATCGGCCATGATAACCTTGGCCGTGCCCAGGATGTCACCGTTGTTGTTGCCATACCAAGTGTGCAGCAGCTGACCGTCCTCGCCCACAAGTGCGGCCTTCATGGTGGTGGAGCCGGCGTCGATGCCAATGAACACGCGGCCGGTGTAGCCGTCGAGCTTGCCCTTAGGGACGACTTCCTTGTCGTGGCGGTTCTTGAACTCAGCAAAGTCCTCGTCGGTGGCAAAGAGCGGATCCAGGCGCTCGACCTCGGCACCCTGTGTGTCACCCAGGCTGTCGATGGCCTCGATAAGCTGCGGGAACGTGCTGAGCTTGTTGGACTCGTGCGCCATGGCAGCGCCGCTCGCCACAAACAGGTGGGCGTTTTGGGGCACGATACGGTGCTCCTCGTCCAGGTTGAGCGTGAGGTAGAAGCGATGGCGCAACTCGGAGAGATACTGCAGCGGGCCGCCCAG
>USJQ01000058.1 GCA_900554985.1 uncultured Collinsella sp.
GGCGCCTGTGCGCCCGCCGATGCCGAGCTCATGATCCAGGGCTTCGGCGCCGCGGCCACACGCCCGGTCACGCTGCGCGCCAACACGCTCAAGGCAACCGCCGAGGACATCGCTGCGGCGCTCGATGCCGCCGGCATCGCCCACAACCCCGTCGCCTGGTACCCAGACGCCTTCATCCTGCCCGACGCCCAGGTTTCCGACCTGTGGGACCTCGACATCTACCGCGACGGCAAGATCTACTTGCAAAGTCTGTCGTCCATGATGCCGCCGTTGGTCCTGGGCGCCCAGGCATGCGAGGACATCCTGGACATGTGCGCAGCCCCTGGCGGCAAGACGACGCAGATCGCCGCCCTCACGCAGGGGCAGGCGCACCTTACCGCCTGCGAGATGAGCATTCCCCGCGCCGAGAAGCTCGAAGCCAACCTCCACCGCCAAGGCGCAAAAAACGTGCCCGTCATGCGCACCGACGCACGCGAGCTCGACGAGTTCTTCCGCTTTGACCGCATCCTGCTCGACGCTCCCTGCACCGGCACGGGCACCGTCATCAGCGGCAACGAGAAAAGCCTGCGCGGCCTGACCGAGCAGCTGCTCGTCAAATGCGCCCGCTCGCAGCGAGCACTTCTGGACCGCGCCATGGGAGCCCTCAAACCGGGCGGCACGCTCGTCTATTCGACTTGTTCGATCTTGCCGCAGGAAAACGAGGACGCCCTGCAAGAGGCCCTCGACAAACACACGGACTGCGAGCTCATCCCCCTCGACGGCACGCCAAGCGAAAGTGAGGCACGCCGTGCCCAGGAAGCTGGTGAGGAGCCGCGCATCGAGTCCAACGCCCTGACCGAGGCCATTGCCGCGGGTCAGGTATCGGCCATCGCCAACGGCCTGCCCGGCACGCTCACCATTCCGCCCAGCCGCGAATTTGAGGGCTTCTACATTGCCCTGATCCGAAAACGCAGCTAGCGCACGGATCCAAAACTCAACAAGCTATCTCCGTGCGCGTTTGCTCTACTGGTCGCGATGCTGTTTAAGCATCGTGCGCTCCTTGCGTTCGGCCCTTTTGCCCTTAATGGCCGTGACCACAAAGTAGATGACCGCGGCGGCTACGATTGCGCCCACACACAGGCCAATCGAGCCAAACATTGCTGTCAATTCCATACCGCGTCACCTCTCTTTTAAACGGGACATTCAAGATAGCACCTCGATCCCCGCCACCACAGCTCCTTCACGTTCGCCGGCCCTTCGGTCTAACGGATGGCGCGGCGGGGAAAAATCAACTCGTCAAACGATTTAGCATTCGCAATTCCGGCTGCATCGCGCCGGCCGTCATCACATAGAATCGAGCTTCCATGGATACCCTCAACGATCTAAACGAGCGCGTCGACGCCTTCGTCGGCACCAGCTCCTTCGACACGCCTGCCGCGGCAAACGACCAAGCTCCCATCGATGTGCCCGCCGAAGTTCACGAAGACATCGTCGCCTCGGTCGATTTCTCCGAGGTCGAGCTCGCAGACGAGTTCACCGAGCCCCAGGTAGCCGTCACGCCCAACGGCCTGCTCCCTATGGAGCCCCTGCCCATCGACGGACGTCTGCGCAAGGCTGCCCTTCGCATGCCCGACGAGATCGAGGAGGCCAGCGGCTTCACGCTCTTCGGCCGCCGCATCAAATCGCTCATCTACACCACCGATGTCGCGGTTATCCGCAACTCCAACGCCGATGCCGTCTTTGCGGTCTACCCTTTCACGCCGCAGCCCGCCATTACGCAGGCGCTGCTGACCGTCGCCGAGTGCCCGGTCTTCGTAGGCGTGGGCGGTGGCACCACCACCGGCAAGCGTTCCGTGCAGATGGCAGCCGTCTCCGAGATGCAGGGCGCGGCGGGCTGCGTGGTCAACTCCCCCGCCACCGCCGAGATGGTCGAGCACATCACCAACATCGCCGACATCCCCGTCATCGCCACGGTCGTACGTTGCGACGACGATGCTCACGCCAAAGTGCGCGCCGGCGCCAAGATCCTCAACATCGCCGCTGGTAAGAACACGCCGCAGGTCCTGCGCGAGCTGCGCGAGCACTATCCCAACTTGCCGCTTATCGCGCCGGGCGGCAAGACGCCCGAGAGCATCCGTGAGACTATCGCCGCCGGCGCCAACGCCATCATCTGGACGCCGCCTTCGGCCCAGCAGCTACAGACCGACATGATGCAGCGTTATCGCAAGGTGAAGGAAGACGCCACACCTGTCATCTCGCGCGACGATGTGCCCATTATCGACCAGGTCGCCGCCGCCGAGGTCAGCCAGGTCGAGAACATGAATCCCGACGTGCCGATTCCCGACGAAGTCATCGAGCGCGTCGCTTCGATCCACGAGCGCGTCGAGGAGCATCGCGCCAACCGCGGCCTCAAGCCGTCACTGCACGGCTTTTTCTTCCGCGGAAAGAAACGCTAACCGCAACAGCAAGGCCCGCCCCACAAACGTGAGGCGGGCCGTTTTCGTTTGAGCAATCATGCAGCGATGTGATGGGGCAAATTAATCCACGCGCTTGTCGCCCATAAAGAAGAGCGCCACCGTACCAGGTCCGGTATGCGAGCCAATCAGAGTACCGATGTTATTGATCTCAATCTTGCCTTTAAGCTGCGGAACCTGTTCCTCAATCAGCGCCGCAACTGCCTCGGCATCCTCGCGGCACGCCGAGTGCGACATGATGCACTTACCCGAATAATCCGCACCGTCCTGCACGTGTGCCATCATGGTCTTAGCCATCTCGGAAATCGCGCGCTTCTTAGTGCGAATCTTCTCACGTGGCGACAGCTTACCTTCGCAATCGACCGTCATAAGCGGGCAAATCTTAAGCGCCGTGCCGATGATCGCGCTCGCGGCCGAAATGCGACCGCCGCGCAGGTAGCTCGACAGATCGGTCGAGAAGAACCAGTGGTGAAGGTTGAGTTTATGCTCCTCAATCCAAGCGGCCGTCTCGTCGAGTGAAGCCCCGCTATCGCGCACGTCGGCGGCATATTCCAGCAGCAGGCCAAAGCCCGAAGACGCCGCCAGCGAATCGATGACGCGCACCTTGCCGCCCTGGGGATAGTGATCCGCGAGCATCTGCGCCGCAACGCAGGCCGATCCATACGTGCCCGAAATACCCGACGACAACGTCAGATGCAGCACGTCTTTACCCTCGGCAACGAACGGCTCCCAAAACTCCTCGTACTCACCCACGCTCACCTGAGACGTCTTGGGCATGGCGCCCGCGGCAATCTGGGCAAAAAACTCATCCGGCGTAATCGATTGATACAGATCGTCCGTATAGACAACATCGTCGATCTCGTAATGAAAACACACGACAGGGATATTGCGCGATGCAAAGAACTCACGGGTTCGATCGGCGGCGGATTCACAGGTCAGGACAAAATCACTCATATGAGGCTCCTTACTCATTGCGGCGCCAATTATCGCACAACAAGCGTGGATAAGGTTCCAATGTCCACTATTTACCAAATTGAACCAAAGGTAGTGAACATCTTTACCGTCATCATCTCTATCGATCCCGGAGGTATGCGCCTGCAAAAAACGACCCTACGTCTCCATTCAACCGCCATATCTACCTCAACTAAATCGATTTACCAAACCGTTCGACCAACAATTCGACCTCCCATCCCCAATCGAAACAAAAGCGGCGCATACTGATAAACCTTTGACGCTGTTTATCAGTGTTACTAACCACACCGGAAGGTTCTTCATGGTCGCATTCGATCGCAATCCGCAAGACTTCAAGTATCTGCGCCTGCTGTCGAGACAGTTCCCTACCGAGCAATCCGCGTTTACCGAGATCATCAATCTCTCGGCCATTCTCAACCTGCCCAAGGGCACCGAGCATTTTATGAGCGACGTGCATGGCGAGTACGAAGCCTTTATGCACATCCTCAACAACTGCTCGGGCGTCGTGCGCGAACATGTCGACGAAATTTTTGGCGACACGCTCTCCTTTGACGAAAAGGGCGAGCTGTGCACGCTCATCTACTACCCGCGCGAGAAGATCGACCTGGTCCGCAGCCGGCGCGAAGACTCGCCCACCTGGTACAGGACGATGCTTGACCAGCTCATCATGGTCGCCCGCTCGCTTTCGAGCCGCTATACGCGCTCCAAGGTGCGTAAGGCCATCCCACGCGATTACGCCTACATCATCGACGAGCTGCTGCACACGCATCCGGACGAGAACAACTATCGCGTGCGTTATCACGAGCGCATCGTGGAGTCCATTCTTGAGACCGCCAGCGCCGACGACTTTATCGAGTCGCTCGCCTCGCTCATCAAGCGGCTGGCCGTCGACCACCTGCACCTGGTGGGCGACATCTTCGACCGAGGCGGCGGCGCGGCCAAGATTATGGACCGCCTGCTCACCTACCATTCGCTCGACATCCAGTGGGGCAACCACGACCTGCTGTGGATGGGCGCCGCAGCCGGTGAGCCCGCCTGCATCGCCACGGTGCTGCGCAACAACCTACGCTACGACAATTACGAGATCCTGGAGAACGACTACGGCATCTCGCTGCGTGAGCTTGTCGCCTTTGCCGACGCCACCTATATCGCCGGCGAGCCCATCAGCCCGCTGATCAAGGCCATCAACGTGCTGCTCTTTAAGCTCGAGGGCCAGATTATCCAGCGCCATCCCGAGTTCGACATGAACGACCGTCTGTTACTCGACAAGATCGATCACGGCACCGGCACGGTCACCCTCGCCGACCACAGCGTGTGGCCGCTCACGACCAACGACTTCCCCACCGTCGACCCGGCGGACCCCTATACGCTCACGTCTCAGGAGCAGCACATCATCGACAAGCTCGAGTCCGAGCTTGTCACCGCCGAGCACCTGCATCGACATACCCAGTTCCTCTATTCCCACGGCTCGATGTACAAGGTCGCCAACGGCAACCTGCTGTTCCATGGCTGCGTGCCGCTCAACGAAGACGGCACCTTTAGCAGCATGAACTGCCTGGGCACCTGGCACGCTGGCCGCGATTATCTTGATTTTTGCGACCACATCGCCCGCCGCGCCTGGCGCGTGGGCGACCGCGACGCCCTCGACTGGATGTGGTACCTGTGGATTGGCTTTAACTCACCCGCCAGCGGACGCCTGGTGCGTACCTTTGAGCGCGCCTATATCGCCGATAAGAGCACCTGGGTCGAGCCGATGGACCCGTACTTTACGCTTACCAAGTCGCCCTCGGTCTGCGACGACATCATGCGCGAGTTTGGCGTCGCGTCCATGGCATGTTCGCCGACCGGCCACATCATCAACGGCCACACGCCCGTTAAAACCACCACGGGCGAGCAGCCCATCCGCTCCGAGGGCAAGCTGCTGGTCATCGATGGCGGCTTCTGCCGCGCTTACCATCCCAAAACGGGTATCGCCGGCTATACGCTCATCTCGAGCTCGCGCGGCTGCCGCCTCAAGTCGCACCGGGCATTTACGACGGTTGCCGAGGCACTCACGCGCAACGTGGACATCGAAAGCGAGACCAACCGTTTTGACCAAGCAGACCGTCGCCGCATGGTGAGCGACACCGATTCGGGAGCCAAGATCCGCGGCCAGATCCAGGACCTGCGCCAGCTCCTCGATGCATATAGAAACGGTGCTATCGAGGAGCGCGCCTAGCACCACCCGCGGGGATTGGCTAAACTTGCTGAGTTTGTCATCCCCGCGGCGCTTCGGCGCCAGCTTAAGGCAGGTACCATGCAAAAGCTCCTTGCGCAGATCATGAAGTTTGGCGTCGTCGGCGTCATTGCCACCGTCATCGACTTTGGCATCATGAATCTGCTCCACTACGGTCTGGGCCTTAACATCCTGATCGCCAACACGAGCGGCTTTATCGTCTCGCTCATCTTTAACTACCTCGCCAGCATGAAGTACGTGTTTGCGCACAAGGAGGGCATGAGCCGCCGCCGCGAGTTCATCATCTTTGTCGTGCTGTCCGTTATTGGCCTGGTGCTCAACGACGGCATCGTGCTGGCCCTCAACGCCGGCCTGGGTCTCGAGGCCAATATCGCCAAGATTTGCGCCACCGCGCTGGTCATGGTCTACAACTTTGTAACGCGCAAGATTTTCCTGGAGGGCGAGCAGACCAAGTAGCCCGGCTTTCCCGCGCAGCTACGGGGCCCACGGATGACGCGCGTCCAGCGCTGTGTTGTTCGTGAGCCTTGCTCGTTTACGGGAAGATTTGCAACGTTTGCGGATTACCTCTTGAATATTTGGCGAGTTCATATAGTTCTTGCCAAAGACCTTACGTTTCCCATGCAAAAGCTCTAAAGTATCCTCTGCTCGATTCGTCAACGCATTGGATGTGATTACGTGCGCAAGGCACTGGCACAACCTCATACCAAGCAGTTCCTCAAGTTCGCTGTCGTGGGTCTTATCTCCTTTGGCATCGACTGGGGTATGCTCATTGCGCTCGTCGAGCTGTTCCACCTCGACTTTTTGATGAGCACCACGGTCTCGTTCATCACGTCCGTCGTGGTCAACTACTGGCTCAGCATGAAGTACGTGTTCGACCATCGCGAGGGCATGAGCCGCAAGCGCGAGTTCACGATCTTCACCATCCTGTCGGTGATTGGTTTGGGCCTCAACGACTTGTACATGTTTGTAGGCGTCACGTTTTTGAGCATCGGCTACCAGGCCATGAAGGCCATCGCCACGTTCCTTGTGACC